>JAKLLP010000490.1:0-701 GCA_023150055.1 Gammaproteobacteria bacterium
GTGCTGCTGAGGTGGCGGCGGCAGGGATGCCGCCGCTCCGCGCCCACGAGTCAGGGATGACGAGTGGCGCGGACACCGCAGCGAGCCACGCCTGCGAGGAGACCCGTAGGGCCAGCCGGCGGCTAGACCCGGGAACGGGCCGAGTCCTACCCGCCGATTGTCGCGGCATCCCCGCCAATGAGCGAAGAACCGCAAATGAGAAGCTTCAGCTGTTTTCCTCCCGCGTCAGCGCAGCTCGGGCATGACCTCTTTCGCGATGAGGCGGATCGAGTCCTCGGCGTCGCCGTACAGGCGCAGGCTGACTTCGTCGATGCCGGCAGCGGCGAACCGGCGCAGTTTGCTGATGATCGGCCCGAGATCGTCATGCCCGCCGGTGAACGTGAGCTGGCTCGCGAGCCGCTCGACGAGCGCCCGCGGCACGCCCGGGATGTCCGGAGAACCGTTGGCGTAGGCCCGCTGCCAGTCGGGCAGCGCGCGCTGGACCAGCTCACACTCGCCCGCCGCGAGGTACGGCGCGATGCGGGCGCGTTCCCAGACGCCGCGCACCCACAGGTTGCGCCGCGCCTCCTCGAAGGCGGCCTCACGGTTTGCCTTGACGTGCCAGGCGATGAGGTTATTGACATGAAAACCGGCCCGGGTGCGCTGGCGGCGGGCGAGGCCGGCATCGATATCGGCAAGCGCCGGGCCGAGCAGTGGCAGGT
>JAKLLP010000490.1:711-1016 GCA_023150055.1 Gammaproteobacteria bacterium
TCGCTCAGCATCACGCCGTCGCCGATCTCACCGGCGAGGCGCAGCATTTGCGGCTTGTTGGCGGCGACATAGAACCGCGGTGCGACGTCTCGCGCCGCCCAGCGTGCCGCGTAGCCCGCAATGCGAAAACACGCTCCGGCGTAATCGATGGTTTCGCCCGTGGCCGCGCGACGCAGAAACTCCACGCACTCGCGCACACCCCGCACCATGCGCGGCGCGTTGCTGGTCCGCGCGTCCTTCAGGCCCATGCTGATCAGCGTGCCACCGCCGCCGCCGATGGCGATATGCGCGCGTCCGGCGGCAAT
>JAKLLP010000491.1 GCA_023150055.1 Gammaproteobacteria bacterium
CGTCCCAGCGGCGCCCCGGCGCCAGCCACACCTCATGATGCCCGGCGCCCGAGGGAACCATCGGAAAGCAGTTCTCGTCGGCGCGCACCGGCACATCCAGCAGGCACGGCCCGGGGGTCTGCAGGCACCAGGCCAGCGCGTCGTCCAGCTGCGCGCGCATCGCCACCCGTTGCGCCTGCCAGCCGAAGGCGCGGGCCAAGGCCACATGGTCGGGCGGATGCGGCAGCCGGCTGTGGCTCAGGCGTCCGCCGTGCACCAGCTGCTGCCACTGGCGCACCATCCCCATGGCACCGTTGTTGCACAGCACCAGCTTCACCGGCAGTTCGTGCTGCACGGCGGTGCTCATCTCCTGCACGTTCATCAGCAGCGAGGCGTCGCCGCTCACGCACACCACGGTGCGCTGCGGGTGTGCCACCTGTGCCCCGATCGCCGCCGGCAACCCGTAGCCCATGGTGCCGGCCCCGCCCGATGTCAGCCAGCGCCGCGGCTGCGTGAACGACAGGTGCTGGGCCGCCCACATCTGGTGTTGGCCCACGTCGGTGCTCACGATCGCGTCGCGCCCGCGCAGCGCCGCATCCAGCCGGCACATCAACGCCTGTGGCGCAATGCTGTCGGCCCTGTCGTCGAAGTCCAGGCACCGCTGCGCACGCCAGAGCCCGATGCGCTGCCACCACGGCGCCAGGCGCGCCGGGTCCGGCGGTGTACCCGAGTCACGCAGCTGCGCCAGCAGCGCGGCCAGCACCGGCGCGCAGTCACCGGCCAGCACCCCGTCGGCCGTGCGCTTGCGGCCGATGGGGTGCGGTTCGATGTCCAACTGGATCACCCGCGCCTGCGGTGCAAAGGCATCCAGCCTGCCGGTCACCCGGTCATCGAAACGGGCACCCACCGCCACGATCAGGTCGGCCTCGTGCAACGCCAGGTTGGCTTC
>JAKLLP010000492.1 GCA_023150055.1 Gammaproteobacteria bacterium
GGGAGCGACTTCGGAGACCTCCCGCCGCAAGGGCGGTCCATCCGTCGCACTGACCGCCATCAGCGCGCCAGTCTCACGCGAGCTGGCATCCCCGCCGATGGGCGAAGAAACTTTTTTTGACTGGGGACGGCACCCCGGAGGGAACCGTCCCCCCTTGTTTAACGCACCACGACCTCGCTCTTGACCGAGTTGGCGATGAAGCAGTTGCGGTGTGCCGAGTCGTGGAGCGAGCGCAACTGTTCGGCGGTCACCGTCATCCCGGGCGCAAAGCGCACCGTCGGCCGCAGTTCGACACGGGTGACGGCCATCGCACCCTCGGCATTCTTCTCGAGATGACCGATCGCATGGTCGTCGTAGGACTCGACCACCAGTTTCTTCTTTGACGCCACCGCGAGAAAGGTCAGCATGTGGCAGGCGGCGACCGCCGCGACGAAGCTCTCCTCCGGGTCGATGCGCCCCGCTCCACCCTTGTACTCCGGCGCCGCGGAGGCGCCCACCACCGGCCCGCCGTCGAACTCCCACTGGTGGTCGCGCGGATAGCTGTCGTAGTCCATACCAGGACCGCTGTTTCGCCAACGGACCGTTGCGCTGTGTTCTGACATCTGGTTTCTCCTATGTCACTTAACGCCGACTGGCCTTACTCGACCGGCCTGATTTCGCCGAGTTCATTCACGGTCAGCCGCAGCCTGCCACGGATGACGTCAGGGTCGACCTTCGCGGCGCCCGGCGCGACCCAGGATTCGGATGAACTGATGCGCAGCAGCTGCGGGCGCAGTGTCGAGGCACGGGTCACTACCAGAAGGTTGCGCTCCGCACCGGCGAAAACCCTGTTGTCGGCGTCTGGCAAGGGCCGGCTGCGCACCGCGGCGAGGCCGGAGGCCTCCGCCGCGAGCGTATGCAGCC
>JAKLLP010000493.1:0-553 GCA_023150055.1 Gammaproteobacteria bacterium
TTCGTCAGCAGCAACGCCAATGGGTCGCCGGTCATCAGCGACAAGGTCGTCGACCTGGTGATCGACACCACGAACGATACGACCACCGCCACCAGCTATGACTGCGTCGAAGGTACTTTCCTCATCAGCGTGGGCGCACATGGCTGCGCCAACGTAGACGTCGGCGATAACTTTCTCTACGACAGCTCGGTCATCTACAACGTCGGCGGCGATGCCAATTGCGTGCAACGCACGCTCGGCGTCGACGACGTCGACACCGGCAGTCCCCGGACCCTGGCTGATACCGCGGGCGGCGGCGGCTGCGACCCGGGCGCAGGCGCCTTCAACCTGTGGACGGTGGTGGAGGACAACACCGCCACTGGCGGGCAGCTCATCATCTCCAACAACGTGCCGATCGCCGACGCCGGCACCAACTACCTGACCTTCCAGGTCGTGACCGCGCCCGACGCCGTCGATGACAGCGTGGCGAGCGTGCTGCAAGGCGTGCCGGCATCCATCGACGTTCTCGCCAACGACACGCTGTTCACGGACCCGGTGACCGTCGCGGTGACGA
>JAKLLP010000493.1:584-857 GCA_023150055.1 Gammaproteobacteria bacterium
CACGGCGAACGCGGATGCGCTCGGCCCGGACAGCTTCGTCTATACCGTCACCGACGCCGACGGCACCACCGAGGACAGCGCGACGGTCAGCATCGCCGCGATCCTCGCCTTCGGCGCCAATGACGACACCGGCCAGACGACCCGCAACCTCGGGCCGATCGACATCGATGTCGGGGCCAACGACATCGGCTTCACCGAACCGGTGACCATCACGATCGTTGCCGCACCCGACCAGGGCGGCACAGCCACGCCGCCGGCCGGAGCCGTGGCGCT
>JAKLLP010000494.1 GCA_023150055.1 Gammaproteobacteria bacterium
GGCGTGCTCGCAGCGGCGTTCAGCTTCGTGGAGAAGTCCTGCATGGCGCTGGCGCCCTTCGTGGTCGGCTTCCTGCTCAGCATCTTCGGCTTCGACAAGAATATCGATCCGGCCGCCGATCAGAGTTCCTCGGCCGTATTCGCCATCTACCTCGGCTTCGTCGCCATCCCAGTCGCCTGCCAGGCGGTGGCGATCGCGTTGCTGAAGTTCTACCGCCTGAGCGAGGAAGAACTTCTCGGCTCGGCCACCCGGGAAGGAGCGCCGGCATGAAGCAGAAAGGCCCCCTGCGACTGTCACGCAACAGGTTGCTCCTCGGCGTCTGCGCCGGGCTCGCCGAGTGGTACGGCGTGGAGACCAACTTCGTGCGGCTGTTCTACCTGATGACCTCGGCCGCCTGCGTGTTCGTGCCAGGCATCGTCATCTACCTGATCCTGTGGATGATCATGCGGCCGGCGGAAGAAGCCGCGCCGCCGCAACCCTGACGGGCGGACCCGCCGCCGCAAGGGCGGTCATTGGCCCACCTGCGCTCGATGCCGCCTTCATGAATAGTGCCGGCTAGAGCCAGCCGCGACGCTTGAAGTAGAGAAACGGCACGGCCGCCGAGACGATCATCAGCACGATCGCCCACGGGTAGCCGAGCATCCATCGCAGCTCCGGCATGAAGCTGAAGTTCATTCCATAGACCGACGCCACGAGCGTCGGCGGCAGGAACACGACCGCCGCCACCGAAAAGATCTTGATGATCTGGTTCTGCTGGAGATTGATCAGTCCCAGCGTGGCATCGAGCAGGAAATTCACCTTGTTCGACAGGAAGGTTGCCTG
>JAKLLP010000495.1 GCA_023150055.1 Gammaproteobacteria bacterium
GGCACGCCGGTGCTGTTCCGGCAGGAGCGCGCCGGGCTTCACGGGCACCGCTTTGTCATGGTGAAGTTCCGCAGCATGTCTGACGAGCGTGGTCCCGAAGGGCGACTGCTTCCTGACGCCGAACGGCTCGGGCGGCTGGGACGATTGCTGCGTACCACGAGTCTCGACGAGTTGCCGGAGTTCTGGAACGTGCTTCGCGGCGAGATGAGCCTCGTCGGCCCCAGGCCGCTGCTGCTGGAGTACCTGCCCTTGTACACGGCCGAGCAGGCCCGGCGCCATCTCGTACGCCCGGGGATCACGGGGCTCGCGCAGGTGAATGGGCGCAACGATATTTCCTGGCCCAGGAAGCTGCAGCTCGACGTTGAATATGTCGACAGGTGTTCCCTGATGCTCGATGCGAAGATCCTGCTTCTCACGCTGGTGCGGGTCATCCGGGCGAGCGGCATCACGCAACCGGGCCACGTTTCGACGGAGCGCTTCAGGGGAGAGCAGTGATGAGGGTGCTGGTTGTCGGGGGAGGTGGTCATGGTCGGGTTGTCGCCGATGTCGTCCAGGAGGCAGGGCTTGCGACGGAACTTGCATTCGTAGACGACCGCTACCCGACGCTGGACCGGTCCGGCCCGTGGCCGGTCATCGGCACGATGGCTGAGCTGTCCGTTCTTTGCGACCGATACGATGCCTTCGCGCTTGGCATAGGCGCCTGGCAGGCCCGCAGCCACGTCTGGCAAACGCTCGACAGGCTCGGTGTCAATGTTCTGACAGCGGTGCATCCGCACGCCACCGTAAGTCGGCATGCGCG
>JAKLLP010000496.1:0-511 GCA_023150055.1 Gammaproteobacteria bacterium
GGTGCCAACGGGGCGCAGGCCAGGGCCTGCAGGAGTTCACGGCGCTTCATGGGCGATTTCTCCGGTGAGATCAGGCTGCCTGCGCGGCCGGGGCCGACGCATCAGCCGGTACCCGGCCGGGATGACCAGCATCGACAGCAGCGGCGCGCTGAGCATGCCGCCCACCATCGGCGCTGCGATGCGCTGCATCACCTCGCTGCCGGTGCCCGCACCCCAGAACAGCGGCAGCAGCCCGGCCACGATGGTCGCCACGGTCATCGCCTTGGGGCGCACCCGCAGCACCGCGCCTTCGCGGATGGCGGCCATCAGGTCGGCATCGCCGTCATGGCCCTGCTCGACGCGCCGCTGCCAGGCCTGCTTCAGGTACAGCAGCATGATCACGCCGAACTCGGCCGCCACGCCCGCCAGCGCAATAAAGCCCACCGCGCTGGCCACCGACAGGTTGTGTCCCAGCGCCCACAGCAGCCACACGCCGCCCACCAGCGCAAAGGGCAGGGTCAGCATCAGCAGC
>JAKLLP010000496.1:521-791 GCA_023150055.1 Gammaproteobacteria bacterium
CGCCTCGTCGAGCCGCCGGAAGGTCAGATACAGCAGCACGAAGATGATCAGCAAAGTGAACGGCACCACCAGCTGCAACTGGGCCGTGGCACGCTCCAAGAACTCGAACTGCCCCGACCAGCTGACCGAATAGCCCGCCGGCAGCTTCACCTGATCGGCCACCGCACGCTGCATGTCCAGCACCGCGCCGCGCAGGTCGCGCCCGCGGATGTCCACGTAGACGAAGCCGGCCAGGCGGGCGTTCTCGCTGCGCAGCATCGGCGGCCCATC
>JAKLLP010000497.1 GCA_023150055.1 Gammaproteobacteria bacterium
TTGGTCCCGCTCAGCCGGTTGATTTCTTGAATGCCGGTGGGGGAAGTGACGTTGATTTCAGTCAAGAAGTCGCCGATGACGTCGATGCCGACGAACACCAGCCCGCGCTTTGACAGTTCCGGGCCGATTTTGGCGCAGATTTCCTCCTCCCGCGCCGTCAGGTCGGCCTGCTTGGCGCTGCCGCCGGCATGGAAATTGGCCCGCGCCTCGCCGTCCTGCGGCATGCGGCTGACCGCCCCCGCCGGCTTGCCGTCCACCAGAATGATGCGCTTGTCGCCCTGGCGGATTTCCGGGAGGTAGCGCTGGGCGATCGCGTGGCGGGTATCGAACTCGGTGAGGGTTTCGAAAATGACGTTGGCGTTGCGATCGCCCTGCTTGACTACGAATATCGACCGCCCTCCCATGCCGTGCAGGGGCTTGACGACGATGTGCCCATGTTCGCCGAGAAAGGCGCGCATGTCGGCCATCGAGCGCGTGATCAGCGTGTCCGGGCAGCACTGCGGGAACCATGCGGTGAATGCCTTCTCGTTGATATCGCGCAGGCTCGCCGGGCGGTTGATGACCAGCACCCCGGCGGCCTCGGCACGCTCGAGGATGTAGGTCGTGTAGATGTACTCCGTGTCGAAGGGCGGGTCCTTGCGCATCAGGATGACGTCGAGATCGGCGAGCCGGATCTCTTCGCGGGCACTCAGCTCGAACCAGCGTTCGCGGTCGTCCTCGACCCGGATCCGGCGGCTGCTCGCGAGCGGCGTGCCATTGCGGATACGCAGGTCGTTCTGCTCG
>JAKLLP010000498.1 GCA_023150055.1 Gammaproteobacteria bacterium
TAGGGGACGGTTCCCTTCAGGGGACGGTTCCCTGAAGGGAACCGTCCCCTATACCGGTTCCAGGCGCACGGCGTCGCCGGTGCGGATGGTGCCGGGCGCGAGCACGCGCGCGTACAGGCGCGACCAGCCCGGGTGGCGCTTCTGCGCGATGCGCCCGGGGTCGCGATCGGCAAACGAGGCCGCGATCGTCGCGCAGGGCGTGGTGTAGTTCGTGAACTCGATGCGCAACCGCTCGCCGAGGCGCAGGCGCATCCCGGGGGCGAGCATGCCCCAGTCGATGCCGGCAATGGTGATGTTCTCGCCGGCCGAGCCGGCGCGGATCGGGTGGCCCTCGCGCTGAAGCGCGAGGATGCGCTCTTCACTATAAAGACACAGCGCCTTGTCGGGCCCGCCGTGGATGCGCGGGTGCGCGACGACGTTGCCGTCGATGCCCGCCGCGGTCACGCGCGCCTCGGCGACGGGCCGCTTGGGCACCCCGCCTGCCGCGGCGATGGCGATCTGCACGATGCGTCCGCTCATGGCGCTATGCTGCCTCGTATTGACACCCCCCGCCACTGACCTATAGTGCGCGGCCTTTATCGGGGACGGTTCCCGGCAGGGAACCGTCCCCAATGTTTCAGGAGGCGACATGTCTGCAGCGACTCCCGCCGCGCAGGGTTATGCGATGCCGCCGGAGTGGGCGCCCCACCAGGCGACCTGGCTGTCCTGGCCGCACAACCCCGACACCTGGCCCGGGCACCTGGAGGCTGCCGAGCGCGCGCTGGTGACGGCGGTCGAGGCG
>JAKLLP010000499.1 GCA_023150055.1 Gammaproteobacteria bacterium
ATGTCGCGGTTGTGCCCGCCGGCGACGATCATCTCCATCACCTCGCGCTCCCGCGGCGTCAGCGTCGCCAGCAGGCGGGCGAAGGCGTCGCGGCGATCGGCCTCCTGCCGCGTCGACTCGCACTTCGACAGGGCATCGTCGAGGGCCGCCATCAGCCGCGCCTGGTCGAGCGGCTTCTCCAGGAAATCCACCGCCTGCGCCTTGAAGGCCTCGCGCGCCGACTCGACGTCGCCGTGGCCGGTCATGACGACGACCGTCAAGCCGCAGTCGAGCGCGCCCAGACGCTTCTGCAATTCGAGGCCGTCCATGCCCGGCATGCGGATGTCGAGCAGGACGCAGCCGCGCCAGTCGGGCCGGTAGGCATGCAGGAAGCTTTCGGCATCGGCGAAGATCGCCGTGCGATAGCCGCGCAGGCCGAGCAGCAGGCCGAGCGAGTCGCGCACGGAAGGGTCGTCGTCGACGATGAAGACGGTTGCGTCAGTCATTCGATGCTTTCCTTTCGAAGGGGAGCTGCAGGCGGAACACGCCATGGCCGCCGACCTCGGCGCGCAGGCTGCCGCCATGCGCCTCGGCGATCGCCCGGCTGATGGCGAGCCCGAGGCCGAGGCCGCTCGACTTGGTGGAACTGAAGGGCTCGAACAGGCGGGCCGCCGCCGTGCCGGAGAGGCCCGGCCCGCTGTCCTCGACCTTGATGCAGACGCGGTCGGGGCCTTCCGCCTCGGCCGACAGGCGCACCTCGCGGCTGCCCGCCGGCCGGACCGCCACG
>JAKLLP010000049.1 GCA_023150055.1 Gammaproteobacteria bacterium
GATGCCATGGCGAGCGTGAAGTCGTGTCATGAGGGATCCTCCATGCGGGCGGCGCTTTCCACCACGCCGGCGCGGCGCTTGAGATCGACTATCCACTTGTCCACCGCCTCGGCGTCGGGCCCGGCCTCGTGCAACTCGAGAAAGCGCGCGTACTGCTCCAGCGCCAGCACCGGACGCCACAGGTACAGCTCGTAGAGCACGCCCAGGTTGTAATAGGCATTGTCGTAGTCGGGATCCGCCGCGATGGCGGCGAGATAAGACGCCTCGGCCTCATCGAAGCGCCCCTGCCGACGCTGCAGCACGCCGCGGGCGTTCCAGGCCGGCGCACAGCGCTCACAGACCTCGAGCGCCTGGCCGAGCAGCGCCTCGGCCGCCTCCGTGTCGCCATCGCGCATGCGCAGCAGCGCGATGTTCACCAGCGGACCCGCGAGGTCCGGGTGACTCTCCGCGAGCGCCTGCAGTCCCGCCTCCCCGCCGCTGCGGTCGCCGTCGTCGAGTTGTTGCAGTGCCGCCTGGTACTGCGCCACCACCACCGGGTCCGGTCCCGTCGCCTCGACGTCGTCCGTACCGGTGCCGCCGCCGAGGATGCCGCAGCCCGACAGCAGCAGCGCGAGGAGGCAGCCGGGGACGGCCGCTATCGGGCGGGCCATTGCGGCGCGCGCGTCAGTCGATATCCGCGACATGCGACTCACTCCTTTCCGTGCGCGCATAGCGCGCCGGGCTCAACTCGGCGAGCTTGCCGAAACTGCGTTGCACCCACTCGTCATAGACGCCATCGGCGCTCCTCCCGGCATTCACGGCATGCAGTTCGATCGCTTTCTCCTCGAATGGAAACGCCTGTTCCTCGAGCAGCAGCTCGTACTCCTCGAGTTCGTCGGCGGAAAGGCCGGCCGGCTGCTCCGACGCCAGCAGGTCGGCGCCGAGCCGGCGGTAGAGCTCCGCGGTCTCGTAGGTCGCCGCCGTCGTCACCTCGGCCACCGCGTAGTCGGCGGCACGGCCATAGGCCGCCAGCGCGAGCTCCATGCGCTGCTTCTTGGTCTTCATGCTGGCCGCAAGCGGGGCGCCAAGCGCGAGCCCGTTGAAGGCGTCACGCAAGGGCGCGGCGAGATCGAGCGCGGCGTGCGCCGCGAGATAGCGGCTGCGCTCCGTGCGCGCATCGCCCCCCGCGGCATCGGCGGCAATGATGTCGCGCAGCCAGCGCTGCCGCTCACCCGGGTCGTCGGCAGCCGCGGTCATGGCGGCGAGCTTCGCGCGCGCCTCCATCGCCTCGGCAAAAGGCTGCGGGAAGCGCGCCACGATCGTCTCGTACACGCGCCGTTCCGCCGCGCCGTTGCCGGCTTCCCGGTGGAGATCGGCCGCGCGCCACAACGCCTCGCGCTGCACCTCGGGGCCGAGATCCTCGAGGCCCGCGACCGCCTCGAACTCGTCCGCGGCCTCGGCACCGCGCCCGGCGGCAGCCATGGCGACGGCAAGCTTCTGGCTGACGTCCGTGCCGAGCTGATGACCGGGAAACTCGCCCCGGAAGCGCTGCAGGACATCGACCGCCTCGCTCCAGCGTTCCCCGGCGATGAGCAGGGCCGCGGCATCGTAGAGCGCGGCGGGACGGATCGAGGACGCGGGTGCCGCATCGGCGACCCGCAGAAATTCCGTGACGGCCGCAGCGCTGTCGCCGGCCGCCTGCGCCGCCTCGGCCTGCCGGTAGACACTGGCCGCTATGCGCTCCTCGATCTCGCGCGCGCGCTCCGCATCGGCCACGCCGAGATCCCGCAACCGCCGGTAGGCCTGCTCCGCCTCGGCGTAACGGCCGAGGTCGAACTGGCCATGCGCCAGCACCGTCCAGGCGACGCGCTCGAGCTCGGCGGCAGCCGGCGGGGTGCGCACCACGACCTCACCGGCCACGACGAGGGCGCGTTCCAGTTCCCCGCGGTCGAAGAGGTCCTCGGCGACGTCGACCTGCACCGTGGCTGCCTGCTCGTGCTCGGGGAAGGCCGCCACGAAGCGCAGTGCGCCGTCGATGTACACGGCGTGGAAGCTCTCCTGCTCCGGTCCGCCGAGCTGCTTCTCGTGCTCGCGCGCGGCGAGCAGCGCGGCGTAGCCCGCCTCGCCCGCCTGCGGGTGCGCCCCGTAGTCGTAAGCGCTGCGCTGGTACTCGACGGCTGCCGCGGCGAAGTCGCCCGCCTCGAAGAGGATCTCCGCCAGCAGGAAGTTGCGCCGGGCCGATTCCGGGTCCTGCGGGAAATACTCGAGATAGCGCCGGTACCACAGGGCCGCCCGCTGGTAGGCGTCGGCGGTGCGGGTGCGCTGCGCCCGCTCGTGATCGTAGCTCGCGAGATCGGCGAGGCTTTCCTTCAGGTACTGCACCACCAGCGGACGCTCGGCCGGGGACGCATTCTCCCAGTACCCGCTGTGCAGCCCGTAGAGTTCGACGTACTCGGCCTTCGCCTCGAGCACCCGGCTCGGGAACTTGCCGAGGCTGTAAGCGCGGATCACCTCGGCCTGCAGGTAGGGGGCGCGGGGATGCGCCGGCTCGCGTCGCACGAAGCCGCGGTAAGCGTCGGCGGCATCGCCGTAGCGTTCCTGCGCGAGGTACAGCTCGCCGAGCGCCGAGTAGATCACGTCGGCGAACGGCACCAGGGCGCCCTGCCGGTCGAGCAGGGCATCGAGACTCGCGATGCCGTCGAGCTGCGAGACTGCGAGGCTCATGGCCCGCAGGCTGTCTTCCACCAGCTCGCGCTCGGCCTTGTCGAGACCGTCGAGAAGCCGGCCGCCGGCGGCGCCGGAGAGCGGCGCGAGACGACGGCCCGCCACGCCCAGGAACGGCTCCAGGCACTCCTCGTAGAGACCTTGCTTGAACCGCGACCAGCCCTGCTTGTAGAGCGCCTGGTCGAAGAACTCGCCGTCCTCGCTCGCGGCGAGCACGGCCGTGTAGGCCGTCTCGGCCGCCGCGTACTGGCCGAGCACGAAGAGCCGCTCGCCGCGCCGGAATTGGGCCTCGGCTGCAAGTGCGCCCTGCGGCTGACGGCCGACGAGTTCGTCGAGGGCGCCGAGCGAGGCCTCCATCTCGCCGAGACCTTCGTGCGCGCGGGACAGCGCGTAGAACACCGTGTCGGCATCGTCGCGGCCGGGAAACTCCTGCAGGTATTGCCGGTAGAGCGCGATTGCCTGCCGGTAATGCCGGGCGCTCATGGCGCCGTCGCCGGCGATATCGGCCTCCTCGCCGGCGCCGAGGTACAGGTCGGCCAGGCGCCGCATCGACTGCGCCCGCATTTCACCCGGCGTGCCGGGCAGCGCCAGGAACTCCCGGTAATGCTCGAGCGCCCGCGCCCCGCTCGCTGCCACCGGCTGCGCGGCATCGACCGCGGGCGGCGCACGTCGCAGGCTGCCGATGGTGGCATCGGTATCGCTGCCGGCAAAAGGCCACCACGCCGCGGCAACCACCACCCCGAGCGCGAACGCGGGATTCATCATGGCGCTCCGGCCGGCGCGCGCACGGCGGCCGCCTGCGCCTCCGCGCGATCGTACATGCGCGCCAGCGCGAAGCGCGCCTGCACGCGGTAGTTCGCCAGCCGCTGCTGCTGGGCTTCGAGTTCGCTGACGGCGCGCGCGACCAGCACGGCCTCCTGCCGGCCGAGGCTGCGGTCGATGGCCCCACGCAGCGTGTCGATACGCGGCGCAAGCTCCGCGATCCGCGCGGCGAAACCGTCGAAGCGCCGCGGCTCGCCGCCGCGCGCCTCACCCACGGCAGCGAGGCGTGTCCCGGCGCTCGCTAGGCCGGCGTCGAGCACGGCGAATTCCCGCCGAGTCTGCCAGAGCCGCTCCTTGAAGCGCCGATCGAGGTCCCAGTAGAGCACGCCCTGCAACACTCGCTGCCGGGCGGCGAGCGCCTCGTTGCCCGCGGCGCCGAGCTGCGGATCGCGTCGCACTGCCTCCAGGCGCGCCCATTGCTCCCGCTCGGTGGCATCCGCCAGCGCGACGACGTCGCGGTTGGTCTCGGCCGCTTCGAGACGCGCCGCGAGCGCATCGCGACGGACAGCGAGCGCCTCGACATCGACGGCCGACAGGCGCGCCTCGGCGGTCGGCAGCCGCTCGTCGAAGGCGGCCTCCCGCGCCTCGACCATGTCGGCGTAAATCGCGAGGTTTTCGCGCCAGCGGTCGAGATAGCGGCCGAGCGCGTTCAGGTCACGGTAGTTCTTCACGCCTTCCTGGAACTCGTGGCCGGCGAGCAGGTGGTAGAGGTAACGCGAGTCGTCACCCTCAGGGACCGCCTGGAGCTGCCAGTACCAGCGCCCGAGTTCATCGCGGTCCCCGGCCAGCAGGGTGGGCACGAGCGCCCCGCCACGGATTCGCCCGATGGCAGAACCGAGGCGGTCGATCTCCGCGTCGAAACTGTCGAGCGCGCGCTCGTAGCGCGTCACGGCTTCGCCGTGCACCTCCATGCGGCCGAAAGCGTAGGGCACGGCGAGAAACGACTCCTGCACCGCGCTGTCGAGCAGGTCACGGTCGACGAGTTCCAGCCAGGGCACGAGCGCGGCGCGGTAATCGTCGGCGAGCGCCGCCGACCAGCCGGCGCCGAGCAGCGCCTTGCTCGCAAACGGACCCTGCAGGCGCACCCGTTGCAGGACCGGGCGGGCGCTTACCGCATCGTTCGCCTGCAGCCACGCGTAGCCGAGCGCGAGATTGGCCTTGTCGCGCAGGTTCTTCTGCTCCGCCGTGTCGACCCGCATCAGGCCGACGCGATCGAGCAGCTGCGCGCCCTCCGCCACCCGCCCCTGTCGGACGAGCGCGACCCCGAGGTTGTAGCGGGCGTAGGCAAGCCAGCTGTCCGGTGCCTGCCAGGACTCGAGCACGCGCTGCGCCTCGTTCCACTGGCCGAGCTCCATGTGGCTGTGCGCGACCAGCATCGGCATCTCCGCACCGAGGGCCGCCGGCAACTCGCCGCCGACGCGGGCGAGCGCCGCGAGCGCCTCCTGGTAGAGCCCCCGCTGGTAGCGGACCTTGCCGAGGTAGAACCAGGCGCGGTCCCGCACCGCGGCCGACGCCTGGTCCTGCAGCAACTCCTCGAAGATTGCCGCGGCACGCTGGTGCTGGCCGTAGGAAAGGAACAGCCCGCCGAGCAGCAGGCTGGCGTCGGCCTCGTGGCTGGGCACACGGCCGGCGGCCTGGGCCGCGAGCAGGTGGGTGAGCGCGGTGAAATCGTCCTGCTGGTAAAAGTGAAACAGCGCCTCGCCGAAATAAAGGTCTCGCACCACGATACCGGCATTACCCTCGGCGCGCGGCGCGCCGCCGACCGCGATCCCGCCGAGGAGCAGGAGTGAGGTTAGCCAGTCGGTGAGACGCGGCGGGCGATTACGCACCGGTCACTCCCACTCGCGGACCAGGAACTCGGGCTGTTGCTTGCTGCGGCGATCGGAGATGGCAAGCTCCACGAATTTGGCGCCGACGCCCTTGTCGAAGTTGAGCGTCGCACCGCGCCGATAGTCACGCTCGTGCGGGCCCTCGCCGGTGAAGATGGCCACGAGTTCATGGCTGCCGGCCTTCAGGTTGCCGAGCCAGAGCCTGTGCACGCCGCCCCGCAGGAGCGCCTCGGCTTCGCGCTCCGTGTAGAGGTATTTGCTGACCGGCTTGCCGTCGAGCGTGAGCTGCACCGAGTCGAGGGCGAAATACTCGCCGACGTCCATGGATACGAACACCGCGACCTGGGTATTGGCGGGAAACAGCAGCTCTTCCTCGAGCATGAAGAGTTCACGGTTCAGGTCGAGCACTTCGTTTTTCAGGTCCTGGACTTCCTGGTCGAGCGTGTCGCCAGCGGGCGTGGCGAGCGCCGCGGTTGCGCCCAGCAGCAGGAGGACAAGCCATTGCACGTGTCTTTTCATGGTTCTCACACCTGATGAGTTGAGGACTGGCATTCGGGTTACTCGGCCAGCAGCGCGCGAATTTCCTCGTCCGGCGCCGGCCGGTCGGTTTCGGCGGCGCGCACGCGGCCCGCGCGATCGACCAGCACGACCAGCGGCAGGCGGCCGACGTCGTAGAGCCGGCCGACCTCGCCGGAGGAATCGAGCAGCACGGGGAAAGAGACGCCAGCCGCGGCAGCGGTCCCGGCGGCGGTGGCGTGCGTCTCGTCGAAGCTCACCGAGAGCACCCGCAAGCCCTGCGGTCCGAGCGCCTGCTGCAGCCGCTCGAGTTCCGGCAGCTGCTCCCTGCACTTGCCGCACCAGCTCGCCCAGAACGCGAGCGCCACCACCTCGCTGCGGTACTCGGAGAGCCTGAGGTTTTTCCCGTCGGTGCCCTTCAGCGCGAAATCAGGCGCGAGCGCGCCATCCGGGTTGCTGGCGAAGGCCGCCTGCAGCAGCATCGCCGCGACGGCGGCAGCGAGCAGGATGGCCATCGAGCGCGCAAGCAGGCGACCGCGCAGCCGCACGATCATCGTCTCGCCATGCCGATCAGCCCGCACCCGCGTCATGTCCGGCTCCCACGCCCTGGCAGCGCCGAAACACGGAGACGCGGCGGCGAGTGCAGTCAGACGGCTGCACCTGCCGATCCGGCAACCCCGCTATCTGAGGACCCGCTCGCCGGGCATCTCAGACCGGAGGCTTTGCGTCCCCGCCTCCCGGCGGGTTTGCCCTTGTCGAATCAATGCGCAGCGCCGGACTCCGTCCCTGGACTCCGGCCCTGCTTGGACCGCTGCGGCGCGCCGGCCGCGGTTGGTCCCGGGACGCATGGTGTCAGGGTCCGGGCGCCATTCCCGTTACGGGATTCACATCAGCACCCTGTGGGAGGCGCTTCAGCGCCGATCTGAGGTCGCATCAGGCGTTATTGCGGAGCGGTGAGACCTTCCGAGAAGAACACCCGGCGCTGGTCGTCGATGACAACCGCCTCGTAGCCGTCGAGCGACTCGACGATCTCGAGTCCCTTCTGCGCACCGAGGATGAACACCGTCTTGGTGAGGCCCTCGGTCATCACCGCGTCGGGTCCAACAATGGTCACGCTGCGCACGCCGCGCGCCGAGTCACCGGTGCGCGGATCGAGGATATGGTGATAGCGCACGCCGTCCTCATCGAAATAGCGCTCGTAGTCACCCGAGGTGGAAATCGCTTCGTCCTCGAGCGACAGGCTGGTGACGAGCTTCCGGGCATCATCCGGATCGCGAATGCCGACCACCCAGGGACGGCCGCGGCGGTCGCCGAGGAGCCGCGTGTCCCCGCCTGCAGAGGCGAGCGCATGCTCCACCCCGGCTTCGCGAAGCAGTCCGATCACCCGCTCCACGGAGTAGCCCTTGGCGATGCCGCCGAGATTGATGCGCGTACCTGGCGTCGCGAAGCGAATCGTGCGCCCGGTGGGCTCCAGCACGATATGGCGATAGTCGATCTGCGCGAGGTTCGCGTCGATCTCCGCCGGTGACGGGCGCTGGCGGCCGCGAAAATCGTAGAAGCGCCCGACGCTCTCGTAAGTGATGTCGAAGGCCCCGCCCGAGAGGCGCGACATCGCGATCGAGCGTTCGACGAGGTCATAGAACTCGCTGCTGACCGGCACGGCCTGCGCAGCGGCGCGGGCGTTCACGCGGGAGATCTCCGAGTCGTCCCGGTAGGTGCTCATGGCCGCCTCGATGCGATCGAACTCGGCCATGGCGGCCGCGATCAGGCGGCGCGCCTCGGGCTCGCTCTCGTGCCACAGGCGCACCTCCATGCGGGTGCCCATCTTGGCGGCCTCTTCGCTGAACCACCCGGCGAGACCCACCTGCCAGCCGCCGCAACCGAGCAGCAGCAGGAGGAACCTGAGCGCAAGCCGCGGCGCGGTATTCTGAAGCGGTTTCTTGAACATGCCGATTGCGTCCGTCGCTCCGTGGCAACGACACGCATTCTATGCGCACCGAGGAGCGTCTGGCAGCAGCCGGAACGGCTGCGCTCAGAACCAGGCGCTGAAGAAAAGCTGCAACACGTCGGCGGAAAAGTCGTACAGGGGCTCCGTGCCCGGCACGCCGCCGGCACGGACGTCGCGGAAATCGTCGTAGTCGAACATGATGTGGTCCCAGATGAAGTTCACCGCCCCACGCTCGACGAACCCGCCTATGTCGAGCGGGACTTCGTAGCCGACGCCGAAACGCAGGCTGTGGCTCGTGAAGGTACTGAGCTCCTTGTCGCGGGCGAGAAAATTCTGCGCGTCCCGGAAGGGAAACAGGTCGCTGTAGAAATCCGCCGCGTTCTGGGTGTAATAGCGGTAGCCGATCTCGTAGGTAAAAGGCCCGCGCGGGTGCGTGTAGCCGATCTCCACGGTCGAGGCATCGATGCCCCAGCTGTCGTCGAAGTAACGGTAGCCGCCGGAAATCGCCGCCCGATGGGGCAGGAAGTAACGCCCCCGGAGCGCCACGGCGTTGCTGTCCCGGGTGCGGGGGTAGACCTCGTCCTGGTAGCTGAAACCGAGGGGATTTCCAGGATCGAGATAGCGCACCCGCCGGTACGGATTGTTGAGAAAGCCCTCGTCGGCGATGGCCTCGTAGTCGAACGTGACCAGCAGGTTCCGCGTCACGACCTGCGACAACCCGAGGCGGTAGCGCCAGTGACCGGCCTCCTCGCTGAAGTCCGAACCACGCTTGCCGACATCGTCCGACCCGCGCGTGTAGCCGAGCGTCACGGTCGTGAGGCCGCCGAAGATTTCCTGGCTGATACCGAGGTTCAGCGTGTCGGCATCGTAGTCATCCTCGTCGCTGCGTGTCACGGCGAGCCCCATGATCGTGTCACCGCGCAGGTAGTCCACGCCGAGGCTCGTCTCGGTGCGGTCTTCCGAGTACTCGCTCGCCTGGGTGATGACATCGATCGAGGCGCTGCTCACCGAGTCGATGTAGAAGTTGCCGGAGAGCGATACGCTCTGCCCGACGCTCTTGCGCACCAGGATGGAGGGACCGTCGATCTCCACGCCGCCACCGTCGTAGTAGTGATAGAGCACGTCGGCGCGGTCCTCCGGCAGCACGCCGGCCGTGGCGACGAGCGATCCCACGAAGGGCCCGAGGGCGAGCAGGCCGGCCAGAGCGGCGACCCTCCACCTCACCACAGCACACGCTGCTGCCGTGAAGCCCGGCAGGCCGGACGTAGATGACGCGGCGCAGGGACGCTCGCTACGGGCATCCCTGCCCTGCGCTTGCTCGGGTTCCGCCGACGCTCCGCGTCCTGCTCCGCTGGCTCCACACGCCCTGCGCCGCGTCATCCCCGTCCGCTCATCAAGAGCGGCGACCCGACGTGACGGCGCATGAGAATACCGGGCCAGCAAGGCCAGCACCCGCGTAAGCACATCAGTCAGCATCGGCCGTATGCGACTCACCGTGTCTACTCCAGCACCCGACTCAGTTGCAGCCACAGCCGCCGCCGGCGCCGCCGGCAGCGCCGCGCGCCGCCTCGCGGGCCTCGTGCACGTGGTTCAAGTACGAGGAGGACACCGGGTGGCGATTTGGATTCATGATCGGGTCGGCCATGCGATCCCGCTCGTAGGGCTTGACCCAAGGCTCCACCGCGCAGCCGCCGAGCGCGGCCAGCGCGGCGAGCGCCGACAACAAGACCAGCATGCTGCGGGGCTTCATGATTGCTCCCGGATCAGGCTGCGGATCTGGTCCTGGTACACGTTCTCGGTTCCCGGCGTGTAGCCGTAGTGCACGTAGCGCACGCGCCCCTGCCGGTCGACGATGACCGTGCTCGGCATCGCGCTCACGTCGAACAGGCGGCTCACCTCGTTGCCGCGGTCGAACAGGACCGGGAAACTGACCGGCGTCTGCTCGAGCCAGCGCAGCGCGCCATCGCTGTCCTCCTCCACGTTGACGGCGAGCAGCGTGAACCCGAGCGGCCGGTAACGCTGGTAGATCTGCTCGAGCAGCGGCATCTCCTTGCGGCAGGGCCCGCACCATGTCGCCCAGAAGTTGATGAGCACGACCTCGCCCCGGAGGCCGGCAAGACTCATCTCCCCGCCCGCACGCTCCGGCAGCGTGAAATCCGGCGCCGGCGCCGCCGGGACCGGGCCCGCCGGCGCGCTGAACGGCAGCGCGACGAGCAACGCCGCAGCGGTGCCCACCAGCGCCTGCATGAACCTTCTCGCTTGTCGCGTCACGTCCGCCTCCTCAGAAAAACCACGTCCCACCCAGCGTGAACTCGATGTTGTGCGTGGTCTTGTCCTCGCCCGTAATGTCGATGTCGAGCATGTGGTCACGCACGGTGAAATGCAGCGCGATCGAGTCGGTGGCGAGCACCCGGTAACCGGCCCCATAAGTCACGGTGAAGAAATCGTCGTCGGCAA
>JAKLLP010000004.1 GCA_023150055.1 Gammaproteobacteria bacterium
CCGACGACGCGGACAACTGCCGGCTGACGGCCAACCCGGCGCAGGAAGACGCCGATGCCGATGGCATCGGCGATGCCTGTGATGCCAGCAACGACACGGATACGGATGGCGACGGGGTCGCCGACGACCTCGACAACTGCCCGGCCGATGCCAACGCCGACCAGGCCGATGCGGATTCAGACGGCATCGGCGATGCCTGCGATGGTGGCGGCGGTGGCGGGGACAACGACGGCGATGGCGTGCCCATCGGCAGCGACAACTGCCCCTACTATCCGAACCCCGACCAGGCGGATGCGGACGGCGATGGGATCGGCAACGCCTGCGAGATCGATGACGACGGCGACGGTGTGCTCGACGACGAAGACAACTGCCCCGTCAACGCCAATGTCGAGCAGGTGGACAGCGACGGTGACGGCATCGGCGATGCCTGCGACGCCTCCGCCGATGTCCGCTGCGGGCCGAACGAGCTCTTCGAGCCGGTGCTCGCGCCTGCCGCTTCGGTGGACGGCGGTATCGAGCCACCGTGCACGATCTGCTCGGTCACCGGTGCGGCCAACGTGATCGATGCGAACCTGGCGAACGCCGCGCGCATGATCACGACGACCGGAGCGACCGGCACGACCCGCATCCTGGTCACCGATACCGACACGGTCCACGACGGATCGCGTCGGGTCGGCTTCCTGCTCTCGACGGTCGGCGGCGGGCTGCCGGCCGAGCTCGTGTCCGCGCTGACCATCCGCACCTACCTCGCGGGCGCGTTGCGGGAAAGTGGTGGCCTGGGCGGTAGCGCAACCCTCAGCGTGCTCGGCATCGCCGACAATCCGTCGCAGCGGCTGGTGACGTTCACGACGAGCCTCAGCTTCGATGCCGCGCGGCTCGACCTGTCGGCCACCGCGTCGGCCCTCGCCGTCGTGGACAACTTCGCGATGTGCGTCGGGCCGTAGGATCGAGGTGCCGGGTCTACTTCGGACCGGGTCCCGGTGCGGTCGCCTTCAGCATGCGCACGCCAAGTGCCGCCAGCCCGACCGAGATCAACGGGCTCAGCACGTTGAAGAACGTGAAGGGAGCATAGGCCACCGTCGAGACGCCCAGCGTGGCCGCCATGAAGGCGCCGCAGCTGTTCCACGGGATCAGCGCGGAGGTCACGGTGGCCGAATCACCGAGTGACCGCGACAGCACTACCGGGGCAAGCCCGCGCTGCTGGAACGCTCCCTTGAACATGCGTCCGGGCAGGACGATGGCGATGTACTGGTCGGCGGTGACGGCGTTCGTGGCCACGGTCGAGCCCACCGTGGCGGCCACGAGGCCACCGTTCGACCTGACAGCGCCCAGCACTGGTGCGATCAGGCGCTCGATGACACCGGCCTTCTCGACCACGCCACCGAACGCGAGCGCGACGATGATCAGCCAGATGGTGTCGAGCATGCGCTCCATGCCACCGCGTGAGGCCAGCATGTCGATCGCCTCGTAGCCGGTGGTGGAGGTGTAGCCGCTGGCCAGCGCCAGCCAGGCGCCCTTGAGCAGAGCGAGTGGCGCCGGGAGGTCCGGATCGGCGGCGAACGCGATGACCCGCTCGGGCGAGGCGACGACGGCCAGCAGCGCGCCGGACAGCGCGCCCAGCATGATGGTGGTAAACGGTGGAAACCGCAGTGCCGCCAGTGCGATCACGACGACCAGCGGCAGGAAATGCACCAGCGAGACGTCGAAGGTGTCCCGGATGCTGTTCAGCTTCTCGCTGGCGTCGAAGTCGCCGGGCGAGCCCATGAAGAAGTAAATGAGCAGCGTGATCGCCAGCGCCGGCACGGAAGTCCACAACACCTCGCGCAGGTGCTGGTAAAGCTCCGCGCCACCTACGGCCGCCGCGAGGTTGGCGGTATCCGACAGCGGCGAGGACTTGTCACCGAAGTAGGCCCCGGAGATGACCGCCCCGACGGTGACCGCCGGGCTCAGCTCCATGTTGATGGCGATGCCGACGAGACCGATGCCGATCGTTCCGGCCACGGTCCACGAACTGCCGATGCTGAACGCGACGATGCCGCAGATCAGGGCGGTAGTCATGTAGAAGTAGTTCGGGCTCAGGATCTGCAGGCCGTAGTAGACCATGGCCATCAGCGTCCCGCTCATGGCCCAGGCACCGGTGAGGGCGCCGACCGCGAACAGGATGAAGATCGCGCTCACGCCGGTACCGACGCTGGCAATCGCCGCATCCCGGAGCTGGTCGGACGTGTAGCCGGCCCGACGCCCGATCACGAGGGCGACCATCGCCGCCAGCACCAGCGCGACCTGGTTCGGACCCTTGGCCCCGGCGTCGCCGAACAGGAAAAACGACAGCCCGACCAGCAGGACCAGGGCAACGATCGGGAGCGCCGCCTCGATCAGGGTCAGTCGCCGGGGTGCGGCAGGGGTGTCGACGTCCACGGCCATCAGAACGACCTGCCCACGGTTACCCGGACTTCGATCCTACTATACGCAACTGCCGGGCTCAGTGGCGCTGCTCGCTGTCGCACTGACTGGGCTCGCGCCCCGGGCACTCCTTACTGGTCTCGTCGCCATCGCCGGGTGCCGCCGGGGATGGACTCACCGTCCATTCGCCGGCTTTCCCGCTGAATACTCCCGGGGTGGCTGGCAGTTCCCGTCGGTTGTAGTGCGTCTCGCCGCTGCGGTCATGCGCGGGCGGCCGCGCGGTACAGCCGGACACCGCGAGGGTCAGCAGCATCAGCAGCGGCGCGCCGGCCATCAGAAGCGCACCCGGGTCCCGTTCGTGAACACCAGCACGTCCTCGAAATCCGGGCCGCTGGCCCGGTCCAGGCTCAGCCAGCGCAACTGGCTGTAGAGTTCGATGCCGAAGCGCTCGAAGACCTGCACGGCCGCCACGCCGACGGACTGGCCCTCGTCGCCCTCGGCCGTGACGTTCTCGGTGTAGGTGTAGTCGAGACCGAAACCCGTGGGTCCGAAGCGGAGCAGTTGCGTATCCCACGCGACCTTCCCGTACAGGTTGTAGGGGGTGTCGCCCTCCGTGCCGCTGTCGAGTCCGCCGGATACCGTCAGGCTAAAGCCCGTGTCGTTGTGGAGCATGGACCAGGACCCGGTCCACCGATGGTCGACCCCGGAGACGTTGGGATCCGCGATGGCGACCGCGCCGAGGGTCGTGAAACCGCCCAGTTCCACGCCGGTCCAGTGGTCGTAGTCGCCGCCGAAGGTCAGCGCAACGTCATAGCGCTGGTCGGAGCCGGCCGATGCGGATACCTGCAGGGGTCCGAACATGGGCGTGTCGTAGCGGAACCGGTTCATCCGGTCCCCATCGAAATTGAAGAAAGCATCGCCAATCGCAACGCCGGTCAGGTCATCACCGTCGGTAAACTGCAGGCCACCCATGGGGAACGCGACCCCGGACAGCATCACAGCCGCGCTGACGAGCGAGAGGTCGAACTCCGCCGTGTTGTCCGCCGCCGCGGAGCCTCGGCCGAACATGACGCGGCCGTAGCGCTCGTCCAGCAGCCAGACGTCGGCGCGACGGACGCTGATAAAATCGTCGGACCGCTCGTTGTCCTGGCTGACGTCGAAGGAGTTGTTGCCGCTGAAGGCCATCTCCAGCGTGCTGCCCAGCTGGGGCCCGTCGGCGAAGTTGGCGACGCCGGAAACCCTCACGCGGCTGTTGCTGTTGTCGTTGTCCACGAAGTAGCCGCGGGTGTTCTTGCCGTCGTCCGCCAGGTTGTAGGCCTGGTTGACCTGCGCGGCAACGCTGATCTGCAGCCCTGGGTTGTCGTACCCGGTCAGCGGCTCGTCGCCATCCTCCTTGAAGTAGTCGGGCTGCGCGGCTGCCGGCTCCACCTTGCCGCGCAACTCGGCTACCTCCTTCTTCAGGGCCTCGATCTCCTGGCTCTGGCGCTGAAGCTGCTCGATGAGCAGGTCGACGCGGTCATCGGCCGCCGCACCAGCCGGCCCGAGGGCCAGCATGGCCACCGTGACCGCGACCGCGAGGGCTGGAGCCCTCGTGGGGCGGCGATCATCCATGGGTCTCGGCATGTTCATCGACTCCTGTTGAATTACGTCCCAGCGGACGGCTGCCTCACACCTTCAACCGAAATCAACCGGATCGCGGATGATCGGGCAGGTCATGCAGTGGCCACCGCCGCGGCCGCGGCCGAGCTCCGAGCCATCGATGGTGATGACCTCGATGCCGGCCTTTCGCAGCAGCGAGTTCGTGTAGGTGTTGCGATCGTAGGCGTACACCACGCCCGGCGAGGCGCAGACGAGGTTTGCGCCGCTGTCCCACTGCGTGCGCTCGCGCATGTAGGCGTTGCCACCCGTCTCGATGATGCGCATCTTCTTGATGCCCAGCGCCTTGCCCACCACCTCGGCGAAGCGGCCTTCGTCCTTGCGGATCTCGATGCCGGCCGGCTTGTCGGACGGATACACGGAGAAGGTCTGCACATCATCCATGATGTCCGGGTACTGCAGCACGCAGTCCCGGTCGGCGAAGGTGAACACCGTGTCGAGGTGCATGGCCGCGCGCAGCTTCGGCATCGCGCAGATGATCACCCGCTGGGCCGCCTTCTGCTCGAACAGCGCCTTGGCGACCTGCTCGATCGCCTGTCGCGAAGTGCGCTCGCTCATGCCGATGAGCACGATGCCTTTGCCGACCGGCATCACGTCGCCGCCCTCGAGGGTCGACAGGCCCCAGCTCTTCGTCGGATCGCCCCACCACACCTTGACCTTGCCCGCGAAGCGCGGATGGAACTTGTAGATCGAAGTCGTGAGAATCGTCTCCTCGTGACGCGCTGGCCAGAAAAGAGGATTCAGCGTCACGCCACCGTAGATCCAACAGGTGGTGTCGCGCGTGTACAGCGTGTTCGGCAGCGGTGGCAGCAGGTACTCGGCCACGCCGGAAGCCGCCTCGCGGATGAGACTCAACTGCTCGCCGCCGAAATCGTCCGGCACGTCGAAGGTCGACAGTCCGCCGATCAGCGTCTCGGCCAGTCCGCGATTGTCGAGCGTCTCGAGGTAGGCGCGCGTCTCCGCGAGCAGGCTGAGACCCGTCTCGTTGACCTGGACCTGGTTGTCGAGGATCCATTTCTTGGCCTCGGGAATCGCCACCGTCTCGGCGAGCATGTTGTGCATCTCGAGCACCTCGACGCCGCGGTCGCGCATCTTCTGCATGAAGTCGAAGTGATCGCGCTTGGCGGTCTCGACCCAGATCACGTCGTCGAACAGCAGCCGGTCGTTGTTCGACGGCGTCAGGCGCTGGTGGGCGCGACCCGGCGCGCAGACCATCACGAGGCGCAGCTGGCCCACTTCCGAGTGGACGCCGAAGTCGGGAGTCTTGGCAGTGTCGGTCATATTTGTTGCTCCGAGTTCTGGTTGGACTTTTGCGCATTTACGGCGCGAGTTGAACTGTGTTGCAGGGTTGCAGTTGCTGGCGGGTTACACGGCGATCCTGCCGGTCAGCAGTCCCGCCAACGCGACGACCGCGCCCAGCGCGATCACCATGAAGAGAACCATTTCGCCTTTCGAGAAAATTCGCAGACCGGCGTCTTTACGGGCACGCCAGAACAGCAACGTGGTCGGCAGGTAGATCAGCGCCGAGAGCAGGATGTACTTGAGCCCGCCCGAGTAAATCATGAGGACCGAATAGAAGGTCGCGATCGCGGCGACCAGCATGTCCTTTTTGCGGGCGCCCGGATCGTTGTCGTAGCTCTCCCCGCTGAAGGCGATCTTCAGGCCGTATACGGCAACCAGAAGATACGGGATCAGTGTGAGGGCACTGGTGAGTTCGAGCGCCAGCATGAAGGCATACTGTGTGAACATCGTGACGATCAGGAAACCCTGCACGACGAGGTTCGTGAGCAGCAGTGAGTTGGCGGGAACCTTGGCGTCGTTGGTCTTCTCGAAGTACTTCGGAAACAGGCCGTACTTGGCCGCCAGGTAGGGCACCTCGGCCGCGAGCAGCGACCAGGCGAGGTAGGCGCCCAGCACGGAAACGATCAGGCCGGCGCTGATGAACTTGGCGCCCCAGGGCCCGACCATGCTCGCCATGACGCCCGCGACCGATGGCGCGCGCATGGCGGCGATCTCTGCGCGCGGCAGCACGCCGAAGGACAGCACGGTTACTGCGATCAACAGCGAGGTTACGATGATGAAACCGAGCACCGTGGCACGGCCGACATCCTCACGCTTCAGCGCGTAGCGCGAGTACACGCTCGCCGCCTCGATGCCGATGAATACGAACACCGTCACCAGCATGGTCTGGCGCACCTGCTGCCAGATCGTGCCGAAGGACTTATCGACTTGCTCGCCACCCCAGAGATTGTCGTAGAACACCTGGCCGTCGAAATTGAACAGCAGGACCACCACGAACAACAGCAGCGGGACGATCTTGGCGATGGTGACGATCTTGTTGATGCCGGCCGCCCCCTGCACGCCGCGCAGGATCAGGAAGTGGAAGGCCCAGACCAGCACCGAAGCCACGGCGACCGCGGTGAAGGTGTTGCCGTCCCCGAATACCGGAAAGAAGGCCCCAAGCGTCGACTTGATCAGCACCCAGTACGACACGTTGCCGACACAGGTGCCGATCCAGAAGCCGATTGCGGCGGCGAAACCCCAGTACTCGCCGAAGCCGTACTTGGCGTAAGCAAAGATACCCGAGTCGATGTCCGGCTTGCGTGCTGCCAGCGCCTGGAACACGAACGCCAGCATCAGCATGCCGCCTGCGGCAATCACCCAGGCAATCAGCGCGCCGTAGATGCCCGTGGCGCCGGCAAAGCGCGACGGCAGCGTGAAGATGCCGGACCCGATCATCGAGCCCACCACCATCGCGATCAGCGCCGGCAGGGCGAGTTTCTGGACTGTCGATTCCGCCATGGTTCAGTGTCTCCGTGTGATGTTGCTGTTCTTGCCGCGCAGCTGCCCGCCGGCCCTCACGGTCCCACCGTCACAGAATCTACCGTGCCCACTTGATCCGGGGTCAGTTGGCGCGGCGCCGCGGTGCACTGCGCATAACATGACACAGGTCAGATGGGGTTGGCCGAATTTCGGCGATGGCGCGGAATGACCGGGATCCGTGCCCCGAAGGTTCCAGCCGGCCAGCCGATCCGCGGGTGGCTGGCGGAGTGCAGTCTGCAGTCCAGGAGTGAATTCCTTGCGCTGGCCGGCCCGCAAGGGTGCTCGACGCGCCCACGATACCGGGGAACCAGTGGTGTCAGGCCTGACACCGGCAACGACACGACCAGCAGCCCCGACGGCCGGGGGGCAGGCGTCAGGACGGGATCGCGTTCAGTTCGGCCCAGCCCGTCCACATGATCTGCAGGCCGATGCAGAGAAGGATGAATGCCATGAGCCGGATCATCACCAGCATGCCGATTGGGCCGAGCCGGGTCAGCACGTTCGTCGCGTTCTTGAAAATCAGATAGAGGGCCAGCGAGACGATCGCGGCCCCCGCGGCGGCTACCAGCGCGCCGACGGCATATTTTGCCGGCGTCGGTGGAACCCGGGCGCCGAGCGCGATGCAAGCCGCAATCGTGCCCGGTCCGGTAGTCAGCGGAAACGTGATCGGAAAGAAACTGCGTTGGATGATCGCGGCGTCCGACAGCGTGGCGGTGCTTTCCGCCGCAACCGCATGGACATCGTCATCCTCCGCACGGTGCAGCAGGCGCCAGGCGGTCGCGGCGACCAGCAGGCCGCCACCGAGCCGCACGACCGGCAGCGAAATGCCGAACAATTCCAGCACGTAGGTGCCGATCAGCATCGAGGCCACCATGACGAACCAGCTGTTGATCGCGACCTGCCGCGCCAGCCGGGTCGCGAGGCCGCGGTTCGTACCCACGGTCGCCGCGAATACCGGCGCAGTGCTGAGCGGGTTGATGATCGGCAGCAGCGTGACTGGCACCAGCACCAGCCCCCGCAGGAAGAATTCCACGACCGAGTCCATCCGACCTCCGCCACCCCGGCTTGGACGACCGGGCGAGTGTAGCTGAAGCGATTGGCGGTCAGGCCGGACAAAACATGCCAGGAACTGCTGCGGTGTCACGGTACCGGTGTCAGGGTCCTGGACACCGGTGAGAAGCAGCGAGCCGTGGCCGGAGAGCAGGTAGCGCTGGATGGCCCGATCAGATTCCTATGCTAGCCTTGATTGGCGGTCGAACAGGCCTACAGAGGCGCCCCCCGCGGCCCTCTTCCTCTGCTCTCCGGCAGCCAGCTGGATCAGCGGTCAGGTGCTGACGGTATCCGGCGGTGGCGTTCAGGAACTCGACTAAAATCACCCCGTGCAGACCTTCGAACTCACCCTGCTCGAAACACTCGGCCTGGCCACGGCACTGTTCTTCGTCGGCATGTTCTGTGTGCGGCGCTCGGCCTTCCTGCAGCGCTACAGCATCCCCGTGCCCGTCGTGGGCGGTGTGCTCTTCGCCGTGCTGGCGGCAATTGCCGGGGCCGCCGCCAAGGTGCAGCTCGGGATGGACGAAACACTGAAGGATCCGCTGCTGCTCGCGTTTTTTGCCACCCTGGGCCTCGGCGCCGACGTGCGCTCGCTGGCCCGGGGCGGCTGGCGGTTGCTGATCCTGCTGGTGCTGTTCGTCGGCATGATGGTCATGCAGTGCGCAATCGGCGTCGGCATGGCGCGCCTGCTCGACCTTCATCCGCTCATGGGCCTGCTCAGCGGCTCGATCTCTCTCGTGGGCGGCCACGGCACCGCCGCGGCCTATGCCGCGAGCTTTGCCGGTACGCGCAACCTGCAGGGCGCGCTGGAATTCGGCATGGCCGCGGCCACGGCCGGCCTGATTCTCGGCAGCCTGCTTGCCGGCCCGGTGGCCGAACGCGTCATGCGTCGCAGCGGGGCGCGCACTGCCGGCCGGGCCGGGGCGGCCGAGCCGGCGGTCGGCGAAAGCCCGGTGCACATGCCGATCACGGCGGAACAGCTCCTGTTCGTGCTGCTCGTCAGCCTGGCCTGCATCGGCGGTGCCTACCTCGTACATGGCCTGCTCGCGGGTACCGGCGTACTGTTGCCCGACTTTCTCTGGGCGCTGCTCATCGGCATGGTGGTGCGCAACGTCGCACCCCTTGTCGGTGTAGTCCATATCAACGATCGTGCCGTGCAGGCGTTCGGCAGCGTCACGCTGTCGCTGTTCCTGATCATGGCGTTGATGTCGATGCGCATCCTCGACCTCGCAACGCTCGCCGGGCCACTGCTGCTGATAGTGCTCGTGAACGCGCTCGCGACGGCAGCGTTCGCGTACGTCATCACCTCGCGCGCGATGGGCAGCAACCACGACGCGGCCGTGATCAGCGGCGGCCAGGTTGCCGCCGGGCTGGCCACGACAGCCGTGGCCATGTCGGTGATGCAGGCGCTTGCCGAGCGCCACGGTCCGGCCCCGGTGGCCTTCCTGTTGATCCCGATCGTGGGCGCGTTCTTCGCCGACATTGCCAACGCGCTCGTGCTGCAGGCGTTCTTCGCCCTGCCCATGCTGGGGTTCTGAGCGATGCGCCGCGTCCCGCAATGCCTGTTCGTGCTCGCGATCGCGCTGCTTGGCGCGGGCTGCGTGCGTGGCCCGGATCCGCAGGGGCTCGCGCAGGACGTGCAGCGGCGCCTCGATACGCTGTTCGACGGGCCGGTGCTCGTGCTGCGTGACCTCAATCGCCAGGGCAGCGCCCCCTTCGGCACTGCCACCGACGGCGCGCGGCAGGTGATCGTCTACTACAACGCCACGCTGGAGTTTGCGAAGTCGTACGACCCCTCCGACTGGGCAAGCCTGAGCCCGCAGTCGATCGCGAGCGCGCTCGGTGCGACGGACGAGGGGGTCGTGGGTTTCAGCTCCGGCCCGATGGCCCCGGGAACCGCACTGCGTGCCTATGGCTCGCTCGTGTACCGGAGCGATGGGGACGGGTGGCGGCCGACCGAACCGGGAAAGCAGCGCACGGGCGCCAGGGAGGGTGCGTCGGCCGGCGGTGTGCCTGGCTTGCGCACCGACCAGTTAATTCGGCGGCTCGCCGAAGTCGTCGACACCAGCCCCGGACTCGACCAGGCACGGGACGAAATCGTGGCCGAGGAACTCGACCGCGCCCTGCAGAAGATCAAGCTGCGGCTCGATACGGGCGGGCAGGCGTTCTCCATTGCCACTGGGCCCGAGGGTGGCGAGTACGCACGCTTCGTTGCCTCTCTCGGCACGCGTTTCGCAAGGTACGCGGCACCGCGCACCATACGTGCCGCGTACACGGCCGGCAGCGTCGAGAACGCCTTCATGGTGGACCGTGGCGCGGCCCGCTTCGGCCTTGTGCAAAGCGACGTGGCCGCAGCCGCCGTTACCGGCGATGGGCCATTCGGCACGGCCGGCGCACTGCGCAGGCTGCGGGCGGTTGCGGCCCTGTTCCCGGAACCCGTGCACGTGATCGTGCGGGCGGACTCGAACCTCCGCGCCGTGGCTGGCCTCGCCGGGCACCGCATCGTGCTCGGCAGCGTCGGTTCCGGCACGCGCTACACCGCCCTGCAGGTGCTCGCCGCCCATGGCCTCGAGCCCGCGGCGTACACCGAGGTGGCGGTCGATGACGCCGGAGACGCGCTCAACCGCCTGTCCGCAGGCACGCTCGATGCGGTCATCGAGGTCGTCTCGGCGCCCTGGGCCCAGTTCTCGCAGAGTCCCGCGGCGGGCGGACTGCGCCTGTTGTCGCTCGACGAGCGGGCGATCGACCGGATCGAAGAATCGGTGCACGGCGTGGTGCGCCTCGACGTGCCGGCCCGCACGTACCCGGGGCAGGACGAGCCGGTCCTGTCCGTGGCAGCCACGGCGCTGCTCGTGACGAACAGCGACATGCCGGAGGTGGTCCTGACCACCGTGCTCGAAGCCCTGTTCACGGCCACGGCCACGGCAGGGGCCGGTGCGAGCGCGGCGCGGCTCGCGCCCGGCAACGCGCGAATTGGGGTCACGATCCCTCTGCACGAGGGTGCAGCGCGTTATTTCGAAAGCCAGCTGCCGGTTCTCAGGTAGCGCTCTCCCGCTACTGAAAGATTGTCATGAGTCGCCGTTCGGCCGCGCCGCGGTCAGCGAATTGTGACTGTTCATCAGGTTGCGGTAGTCCGGGATGTGGTTCGAGAACAGCGTCGCCAGCCCTTCGATGTCGTTACGCCAGTCACGGTGCAGCTCGCAGGCCACCGCGAACCACGTCATGAGCTGTGCGCCGGCCTGTGACATGCGGTCCCATGCCGATTGCCGCGTGATCTCGTTGAAGGTCCCGGAAGCATCGGTGACCACGAATACCTCGTAGCCGGCCTCCAGCGCGGACAGCGCAGGAAAAGCCACGCAGACCTCCGTCACCACGCCGGCGATGATCAGCTGCCTGCGGCCGGTCTGCTTCACGGCCGCGACGAACTCTTCGTTGTCCCAGGCGTTGATGTTGCCCGGGCGCGCGATGTACGGCGCCTCGGGAAATGTCTCCTTCAATTCCGGCACCAGCGGACCGTTCGGCCCGATCTCGAAACTGGTGGTCAGAATCGTGGGCAGCCGGAAATACTTCGCCAGGTCAGCCAGCGCCAGCACGTTGTTCTTGAAGCGATCGGGCTCGATGTCCCGTACCAGCGAAAGCAGTCCCGTCTGGTGATCGACGAGCAGGACCGCTGCTTTGTTCTTGTCGAGTCGCACGTAGGGTTTGCTCATGACTACTCTCCTGTGGGTGCGGGCAATAAGCCGGCGGGGTTACCGTGATGGTTCATGCGGATCACGTCAGGTCGGCATGCGGCCGAACCGGCCGCTCCGGAAATCGTCGATGGCCTGCCGAATCTCGGCATCGGTGTTCATCACGAAGGGACCGTGACCGGCAACCGGCTCGTTGATCGGCTGGCCGCCGAGCACCAGCAGCGTCGCCTCCGCGTCGGTCTCGATTGCAACGTCCGTTCCGCTTCGATCGAACAGCGCCATCTGCGCCTCACGCACGAATTCCCGGCCGTTCAGCTGCACCGCGCCGTGCAGCACGACGAGCCCCAGCGTATGGCCTTCCGGCATGGCCAGTGCCGCGCTCGCCGTGCCGCTCAGGTGCATGTCCCAGACGTTCATAGCGGTGAACGTACGGGCCGGTCCGCGATGGCCGGCGAACTCCCCGGCGATCACGCGGACGCGCCCGGCCCCGCCGGGCAGTGGCACCGCGGGAATGTCCGCCTCGAGCAGGCCCTGGTAACGGGGTTCGGCCATCTTGTCGCGCGCCGGCAGATTGACCCAGAGCTGAACCATCTCGAGCACGCCGCCACGACGGGTGAAAGCCTCGGAGTGGAACTCCTCGTGCAGGATGCCGGAGGCGGCCGTCATCCACTGCACGTCGCCGGGCCCGATGTGGCCGCCGGCGCCGGTGGAGTCGCGATGATCGACCTCGCCCTGATAGACGATCGTCACCGTCTCGAAGCCGCGGTGCGGATGCTCCCCCACGCCGCGCGGGCGCGTGCCCGGCGCGAACGATGCCGGGCCGGCATAGTCGAGCAGCAGGAACGGGCTCAGGTGCCTGCCATGGTTGCCGTAGTGGAAGAGCGTGCGCACCGGGAAACCATCGCCCACCCAGTGCATGGCCGGCGCATCGTAAATGCCGATCGTCTTCTTCATGGACGCCATCCGGTCACTCGTCTCTGATCCTCGCATCTGCAGGAGGATAGTCCATCGGCGCCGATACAGGGGGGACGGAGTTGTCTTGCTGCAGAGGTGCAGCAGGCCGGGGCTACCTCCAGTGGCGGGTTTTCGCCCGGTTCTGCACCACTTGCAAACCACTTCAGCCCCATCCACAGTCATTCGATGCCCGCCGACATTCCACTGGTGCTCAACATCGCGATCGCGCTGGCCGCTGCGGCGCTCGGGGGGTTCATATCCAGCCGGCTGCGCCAGTCGCCCATCGTCGGGTACCTGCTCGCTGGCATCGCCATCGGGCCGTTTACCCCGGGTTTCATCGGCAACATCGCACAGATTGCGGCGCTGGCCGACGTGGGCGTGATCTTCCTCATGTTCGCCCTCGGCGTGGCCTTTTCCCTGAGGGATCTGGCGACACTGAGGATGCTGGCGACGCTCGGTAGCATCGTCCAGGTGCTGGTGACGCTCGCCGGTGGCCTGCTGTTCGGCGTACTGGCGGGTTGGCAGTGGCAGGCGGGCCTGTTTCTCGGTGCGGTACTCGCAGCGAGCAGCTCGATGGTGATTCTCAAGACCCTGCTCGATCGGGGTGAGATCGCCTCCGGGCATGGCCGTCTGCTGCTATCCATGTCGATCGTCCAGGACATCTGCGTGGTGCTGCTTGCCGTGCTCATGCCGCAGCTCATCAGGATCGGTGGCATGGCCACGACCGCAGACCTCGCGCTGCAGATGGCGCTGCTGCTCCTGAAAGCGGCCGGGTTCATCGGCTTTTCGCTCGTCATCGGCCTGCGCGTGGTGCCGCGGGTGATGTCCCTCGTCGCGCAGCTCCACTCCTCGGAACTGTTCATCGTCACCGCGGCCGTGCTCGCCCTCGGCGCGGCCGCCGTGAGCACGCTGCTCGGCCTGTCCGCCATGCTGGGTGCCTTCATCGCGGGGCTGGTGTTGTCGGATACGGAGTACGATCACCGGGTCATTGCCGAAGTGGTGCCGCTGCGCGACCTGTTCGCGACGCTGTTCTTTGTCTCGGTGGGCATGCTGATCGACGTCCGCCTGCTCGTGCACCAGTGGGACACCGTGCTGCTGGTCGCAACAGGGGCAATGGCATTGAAATTTCTGGCGACTTTCGTCGCTATCGCCCCGTTCCGGGTCGGCCTGCTCACCACCACCTATACGAGTCTCGGCATGATCCCGGTCGGGGAACTGAACTATGTGGTGGCCTTCGCAGCGCTGCAGGCGGAGGTGTTCTCCCGGGACCTGTACAACGTGATTCTGGCCGCCTCGCTCGTCACCATCGTGCTGACGCCCATGGCCTTCGCGATCACGCCTCGGGTCGCCGCAGGACTGCGTCGGGTGCCCGGGCTCGGCGGGTGGCTGTCGGACGCTCCCGGGCAGGGAACCCGATCCGGTGCGGCGCTCAGGGCACACGCGGTCGTGGTGGGTTACGGGCGGGTCGGCCAACATCTCGCCGAAGGGCTCGGTCAGGCCGGGATGCCGGTCGTCGTCGTCGAAAGCAATCTCGCGATCGTCCGTGAGTTGACCACGGCTGGCGCGCACGCGGTCTACGGTGATGCCACCTCGACCACGGTCATGGGCGCCGCGCGCATCCAGGATGCGCGCCTCGTGGTACTGACCTTGCCGACGTTCTCCGCCACCCGCGCGGCCATCCAGGCAATCCGCCGCCAGAACAGGACCGTTCCAATCATCGCCCGCGGTCAGGACGCACACAACGAAGACGCCCTTCGCGCAGCTGGAGCCGACGTCGTGGTCGTGCCCGAACTCGCCGGATCGGCCACGCTGCTCGATCATGCCGTCGATGTCGCAGACCTGCCGCGCTGAGGGGGGCCGAGAGCCGCGGGGCGCGGTACCGATGGCTGTTAATCTATTTGTCAGGTCGGAGCCGGACAATGGCCTGATGGCCATACGGGTCGCCTGATGTACCTCCTCCTTGTCGAAGACGACCTCAACCTCGGGAACGCGCTGCGCAAGCTTCTGCGAAAGCAGTTCAACGTGGATTGGGTCCGTAACCTGGGGTCTGCGCGCAGCCGGGTTGCCGCTGCCCAGTACGACGTGGTCCTGCTCGACCTCGGCCTGCCGGACGGTGACGGTGTGCAGTGGCTCGACGCGTTGCGGACGGAGGGCTGCCAGACCCCGGTCCTGATCCTCTCGGCCAGGGACCGGCTCGACGACCGCGTGAAGGGGCTCGACACCGGGGCGGATGATTACCTGGTCAAACCATTCGAGCCCGAGGAGCTGCTGGCCCGGATCCGCGCGCTGTTGCGACGGAAGGCGGGCACGGCACAACCGCATTTCGTGGTCGGCGCTCTCAGCTACGCGCCTGAGGCGCAGCAGTTTTATCTCGATGATCGGCCAATCAGCCTGTCGCCGCAGGAGCGCAGCATCCTCGCGGTGCTCATCCAGGCGGGAGAAAAACCGGTGAGTCGCGACCGACTGCTGCAGCAGCTCTACGGTCTGGGCGAGGGCGTGGATTCCAACACGCTGGAGGTGCGTATCCACGCGTTGCGCAGGCAGCTCGGCAGGGAGCGCATCGAGACCGTGCGTGGCATCGGTTACCGGCTGGTGGCGCTGTGAGAATCCGCCTGTCGCACCTGGCGGTGTTGCTGGCGTTGACCATGGTGGTGACTGCCGTAGCGGGTGTAGTGGCGACCTACCGGGAAGCCGGCGACGAGTTGCGCGACGTGCTCGACGACGATCTCGACAGCCAGGCCCGGCTGCTCGCGCGGCTGCTGGAGGCGGAAGGAAGCCGGCTATCGGGCGGTGATCTCACCGGGTTGCTGCGTACGACCTTCCGGCCGGATGAGGAGGATACGCTCTGGGTGACCGTCTACGACACCGCCGACGGCAGCTTCGCCAGCAACCTGGCTCATGATCTCCCGCTCGAGGAGCCGCGCAACGGTCAACTGCGGCTGAAACACGGCGGTCATGCCTGGGAAGGGTTCCAGCGGCGCGAGGGAACCCTGGTGGTGCAGCTTCTGCGTCGCGCCGATCGCTACGGCGAAGTGGGTGAGGAGATACTCGAGGAGATCACCCTGCCGGTGCTCGTCGGCAGCGCAGTCAACCTGGCGCTGCTTGCCGGACTGATCGGGTTGTCGTCGTGGCCCATTACGCGCCTGGCACGCGAGATCGAGAGCCGCAACGCCGATTCGCTCGCGCCAGTGGCGCTGCCGACGCTGGCGGCGGAGATCGCCGTACTGCGCGACACGCTGAACGGCATGATGGCCAGCGTCGACACGGCCTTGAAGCGTGAGCGGCAATTCGCGAGCGACGTCGCGCACGAGCTGCGTACCCCGCTGACGACGCTCAAGCTCGAACTCGCCGGCGACGAACTCGATCGCGACGCACTGAGGAACGAGGTCAATCGGCTGGCGCGGCTCGTCGAGCAGTTGCTGATCCTGGCGCGACTCGAACAGGGTCGATGGCAGTCGGCCTTTGCGCCCGTCGAGCTGCACACGCTCTACCAGCGCGAGATCGAACGTTTCGGCACGCGCGTGCAACGCGCGGGGATGACCCTGCGAAGCGAGCTCGATCCGGTGACGATAAGCGGCGAGGCGACGCTGTTGCAGGCGCTGTTGCAGAACCTGCTCAACAACGTGCTCCGGCATTGTCCGCCCGGGACGAGTGTCGTGGTACGCCTGCGCCGGGCAGCCGGAGTCGCGGTGCTGGAAGTCGTCGATACCGGCCCGGGCATTCCCGAGGGGCAGCGCCGGCAGTTGCACCAGGGTTTCACGCGCTTCGACAGCCGCAGCGAGGGGCTCGGCATCGGGCTCGCCATCTGTCAGCGGATTGCGCAGGTGCATGGCGCAACGCTGGAGTTTCTCGCCAACGACGACGCACCTGGCCTGCGGGTACGGGTTACGTTTGTGCAGTAAGGTAACTGTAATGCGGGAGCGGCAAGACTGCATGCGTCCCGTTACCGACACAGGAGATCTGCGATGCAACTGGTTTCTGCACTGACTGGTGCCGCTCTCGCCCTTGCCGCGTTCGCTGCCGCGGCGGAAGAACCCGCATCGGGCGGCTTCAAGGGGCCCGACAATCTGCAGCTCGTGACCGCAGCCGAGGCGCGCAATCTCGCCGACGACACGGTGGTAAAGCTGCAGGGCTACATCGTCCGGGAGCTGGGCGACGAGAAGTACGAGTTCAGGGACGACACGGGCACGCTCGTCGTGGAGATCGACAGCGAGGACTGGCGCGGCGTCGAAGCCACACCGGAGATTCGGGTCGAGCTGCGCGGTGAGATCGACAAGGAGCGGAACAAGACCGAGGTGGATGTCGACAGCGTCCGGCTGGCGCCGTGATAGACGCCGGAGTTCAATCAGGCTTGCGGCTGTACCGGGTCTGGGACCCGGTACAGCGCATCTTCCATTGGCTCAATGTGGTCTGCGTGATGGCCCTGGTGGCGGTCGGCACGGCCATTCTTTGGGGCGCGGAACTCGGCGTTTCGCCCGACGGCAAGGTCCTGCTGAAGACGGTCCACGTGTGGGTGGGCTACGTGTTCGCGACGAACCTCGCCGTGCGGCTCGCCTGGGCATTCACGGGCAGCCCTTACGGCCGCTGGCGCGCGCTGCTTCCCGCCGGCCGCGGGTATCTGCGGTCCCTGCGCGAGTACACGGCCGGGCTGGCTACGGGTCACGCGCCTCGTTACCTCGGGCACAACCCGCTGGGACGGATCATGGTCACGCTGCTCTTGCTGCTGATGACCGTGCAGGGGATCAGCGGACTGGTGCTGGCTGGCACGGATATCTATTACCCGCCCCTCGGTGCCTGGGTTGCCGAATGGGTGGCGGCACCGGGCGTGGATCCGGCGACGCTCGTCCCGGGCGACAAGACCTTCGTCGATGCGGCCGCGTGGGCCGAAATGCGGGCCTTCCGCGAGCCGTTCATAGAGACCCACGAGATCGTCTACTTCGTCGTGCTCGCTGCGATCGCCCTGCACGTCATCGGCGTGGTCGTGGGCGAGTTGCGCGAGGGGGGCGGCCTCGTGTCCGCGATGTTCACCGGGCGCAAGGTTCTCGATGCCCCGCCCGTCGATCAGCCGTGACGACGCGCTTGTCTGCCGAATCGGCAGCACTCGTCCCGGACGTGCAGGGGAGGCCGTCGGCCTGGTGGGCTACGGCGCGGACGGTGCCGTTCGTGCCGTGGAGAGCTGGCGCCTGATCGTGGCCAATGCACACCTGCATGCCGTGCGGGCCCAGCTGTCACTGTCCCTGTATACCGGTGTTGGCGACAAGGGGTTCTCGCCGACGACGCGACGCGCGGCCGAACTCGCGACGCTGTTCGACCAGCTCGAGCGACTCGCCGGCGTCGTGGCGACGATGCGTTAGCGGGTGGCGCCGCCCGAGGCGCCGGTGTGACGGCCCCGGCAGGCTGACGACGCTGCCGGCACCTGCCGGCTTGATGGCCGGTCATGGCGCGGGCCAAGGCGGCGGTCTATCCTGCCTCAACGCCGCCGATGCGTCGAGACGCCAGATGCCAGGTCCACGCTCCAACATCGCGAACGAAGCCACCGACTTCCAGGCCGACCCTGCCGAGCGCCGTGAGGCGGGTCGCGGGCGGCTGAAAGCCGTTCCCCTCGAGGCACACGCCGAAGCCGCGCCGGGCGCCGACCGGGCCGATCCGCTGAAGATTCTCGCCAGGCAGGAGAAGACCCGGCTCCCCGAGCTCATGCGCCTGCGGTATGGCCGGATGAGCCGTACGCCGTTCACCTTCCTGCGTGGCGCCGCCGCGATCATGGCCAGCGACCTCGCCGCCGGGGTCAGCACGGACCTGCGCGTCGAGCTGTGCGGTGACGCTCACCTCGGCAATTTCCGCTGGTATCACGCGCCCAACGGGGAGCTGGTGTTCGATCTCAACGACTTCGACGAGACTCTGCCCGGCCCCTTCGAATGGGACGTCAAGCGGCTGGCCGCCAGCGTCATGGTCGCGGCCCGTGCCGGCGGGTTTACCCGTGAGCAGTCCCGCAGAGCAACGCGATCGGCGATGCGTGACTACCGCAAGTTCATTGCGCAATGCTCGGAGCGCAGCCCGCTCGACCTGCACTACTATCGCCTGAAGTCACAAGGCGCGCTGGACCGTCTGGCGCGCCACGGCAAGGGGCATCGGAAGTGGAAGGAGGCAGTGCTCGCCAAGGCGGCCCGGCGCAACAGCCTGCTCGCCTTCGAGAAGCTGACCGAGCTCCGCAAGGGCCGGCGCATGATCGTCCCCGACCCGCCGCTGATCGTTCGCATCGATGACGAGCTCACCGCCGCCGGCGGAAGAACCGTCGCGGCCTGCCTGGAGGACTACCGCCAGAGCCTTTCGCTCGAACATCGCCAGCTCTTCGACCGGTTCGCCCTGGTCGACATGGCCCGCAAGGTCGTGGGCGTCGGTAGTGTCGGCACCCGCTGCCTCATCGCGTTGTTCCAGGCCGGTGACGGCACACCGCTCTTCCTGCAGTTGAAGCAGGCGACCAGGCCAGCGCGTTGTCGAAGGACAGCGCCTGATTCAGGCGACGAGCGATGTGCTGCTCGGCTGGACGCGCTGGCAGGAATCGCGCGGACGCAAGATCGATTTCTATCTCCGCCAGTTGTGGGACGGCAAGGGCAAGATCGACGTCGAGGAGCTGGGACCGAAGCGGCTCGCGGCCTATGCCAGCCTGTGCGGCAAGACCCTCGCCTTTGCGCACGCCCGCTCCGGCGATGCCATGACGATCCGCGGCTACATCGGCGACGACAAGTCCTTCGACGAGGTCATGGTGGCCTACGCGGAACGCTACGCCGACATCACGGCGCGGGATCATGCACGGCTCTGCGCCGCGATCGAGGACGGTGCGATCGAGGCGGTGCGCGATATCTGAACTGGGGGGTGCCGCCCGGGCTCCCGGCTAAGAATACAGGTCGCCAGCGAGAATACTTCTCGGCAACTCGGAAATGGCCATGTGTTCGGACACGCTGTAAATGCGCCGGAGCTTGTCGAGCATCTCGATCTGCAGGCGGTGCTTGGTGAACCGGTCGGGATCGTCCTGGGCGAGGCGTGCGGCCTGCAGCTGGTGCACGTCCGCCGACAGGTTCAGTATCGCGACACGCTTCGCGAGCACCGCCTGCGCGGCCTGCTCGTCCCGCTCCACCAGGGCGCGCAGCGCGGCCAGAGCCGTCTCCCGGATGGTTTCCAGCAGGCGATCCAGCAGTTCCGTCGTCTCCTTCGAGGAGACAATCTCCGCCGCCCGGAGGCCTTCGACCAGCGGCAACAGTTCGCGGCTGATCGCGGCGCCCATGCTTTCGATCTCGCCGGTGGCGGTCACCAGGCGCGCATGTTCCTCGGCCTCGATGTCGCTGAATTCCTGGCGCCCGACCTTCTGCAGATAAGCGAGCACGGCTTCCCGCAGCACGACGATCTGGTCGAACCGTCGCGCGAGGTCGCCCAGATCCCGGGCCTGGAGGGCTGACCGGAGGTCTGCGAGCATGGTGCCGGCAATCTCGCTCATGTGGCCGAGTTCCATCCGCGCCCGCCCGAGCGCCATCGAGGGCACCTCGATCAACTCCTGATCCAGGTATCGCGGCCGGGCGATCTCTTTCTCCGCCACGACGCGATCGGGAATGATCGTGACGGCGAGCCGCGCAAACCAGGCCGCGAATGGCAGGAAGATCGCCGTGTTGGCGGTTGCCCAGATCGTTGCGGCGTTCGCGATCTGGCGCGGCACCTCCTCGGCAACCCGCTCGATTCCCTGCAGCTCGGGGGCGACGGGTGACACCGCCTGGGCCATCACGGCGAGCTGCGGGATGAAGGGCAGCCAGATGGCGGCACCGATGACATTGAACAGCACATGCACCGCCGCCGCCCGCTTGGCGTCCTGCGGCTTGCCGATCCCGGCGAGGATGGCCGTGATCCCGGTGCCGATCTTGGCGCCGAAGAGGATCGCGATGCCTGCAGGCAGCGAGAGCAATCCCTGCGTGGCCATCACCACCGCAAGGCCGATGGTGGCCGAGGAGGATTGCACCAGCGCGGTGAAAAGCGCTCCGGCCAGCATGCCCAGCACCGGGTTCTGCAGGGATTGCAGCAGCTCGGCGAAACTCGGGTTGGTGCGCAATGGCGCCATGGCGGCGCCCATGGCCCCCATGCCGTAAAAGAGCAGACCGAGGCCCATCAACATGGCGCCGTAGTGCCGCGCCACGCCCTGCTTCCACACGAAGCTCATCAGGAACCCGATCGCGATGAACGGCAGGGCGAGCGCGGTCGTGTTGAAGGCCACGATCTGGGCCGTCACCGTGGTGCCCACGTTCGCACCGAAGATCACGCCGACCGATTGCACCAGGGTCATGAGCCCGGCGCTCACGAAGCCGACGACGAGCACCGTCGTCACCGAGGAGGACTGGATGACCGCCGTCACGATGGCACCGGTGAGCGCGCCGAGAATGCGGTTCCCCGTCAGCCGGGCGAGCAGGGTGTTCATCTGCTTGCCGGCCGCCGCCTTCAGCCCATCGGTCATCTTCTCCATGCCGTAGAGAAAGAGCGCGAGGCCGCCGAGCAGCTGAATGACCATGGCCGCGGGTGTCAGTTCATTCATCCTCGGACCTGCCGTGCGACTCGTCGATCGACCAGGTGTGCGTTGCCGACGATCTTATAGCAGCAGGCCGCTCGAGGCACGGCATGCCGGCCCGCGGGATTTGGCGGTAAGATGCGCGGCGATGTTGCAGCCGGCGACGGAGTCGTCCACTTGACCCGCAATGAACTGCTGGAGGTGCGCCTCGAACTCGCGAACCCGGGCGAGTTGTTCCGCGCCCCGGAGGCCGACCCGCTCGCCGGCCAGCTCCACGAGGATTCCGGACTGCAGCGCATACTCAACCAGCTGCGGCAGCGGCCGCGACGCGCGGTGCGGGCCACCATCATCCTGCCCGCCAGCGCGCGCAGCGCCGACCTCGAGTCGCGCTGCCGCTCGACGCTGCAGCAGTACTGCGCGCTGCGGATCACCCAGATCGGCAACGACCGGGGCAGCCTGCGCCAGGAGGGGCTCGCCACCCTCTGGCGCGGCCTGCTGTTCCTCGCCCTGTGCCTGTCGGCCATGAACCTTGTCGGTGAGCCGCGTTTCCTTCCCCCGCGGATTGCCTACTTCATCTACGAGGGACTCGTCATCGCGGGCTGGGTTGCCCTCTGGTATCCGCTCGACGTGTTGTTGTACCAGGGCTGGCCACTGGCAAGGGAGCAGCGGCTCTACGCGGCCCTGGCCGCCATGGAGCTGCGCTTCGAGTTCGTCGGCTGAGACTACGGTGCGTCACGGCGCCGGTATCTAAGGCGCCGGCCACTGCCGTCGTTGCCCGGCGGGGGCGGCAACGCAGCCAACTTGCCGCAACCGTGACACCGGCGCCATGGTTTCACGCGCCGAAGGCGCCCGCGACGGCAATCACCGCAGCCAGCGCGATGATGGGCCCGACGATCACGGCCATTACGATGTCGAAGTAGCTGTCCCTGTGGGTCGAGCCGCAGACTGCCAGCAACGTCACCACCGCGCCATTGTGCGGCAGGCTGTCCAGGGTGCCGGCGGACATGACGGCCACGCGGTGCATGACCGCCGGATCCAGACCGGTCTCCGCGGCCAGCGCCATGTAGGTGGCCCCGAGTGCGTCGAGGGCGATGGTCATGCCACCGGACGCCGAACCGGTGAGGGCCGCGAGGATGTTGGTGGAAACGGCCAGGGACACCAGTGGCCCGCCACTGATGCCGAGCACCCAGTCACGCACCATCTCGAACGCGGGCATGGCGGCGACGACGGCGCCGAAGCCCACGAGGCTGGCCACGGAGAGCACGGGCAGCACCGAGGCGTTGGCCCCGGCATCCACCGTTTCGCGCAACGCCGTCAGGCGCCGGCGGTTGAGCGCGACGAGGGCGAGGATCGCGCAGACGAGCGCGATGATGACCGACCACACGCCGCTCAAGGCCGACAGGGTGATGCCGCCCCAGCGCGGCTCGTCGAGGAAGGCGGTATCCATGCGGGGCAGCACCACCAGGGACATCACCAGGTTCACCAGGATCACCACCACCAGGGGTGCGATGGCGATGCCGATTCCCGGCGCCTCGGTGTCCGGCCGCCCGCGGCGCGCCTCGGGCGGATCGAAGCTGCCCGCCGTGGTGGCGCGTTCGCGCACCAGCGGGTCGTCCGCGGCGGCCTCCGGGGAAGCGGTTGCGCCACCGAAGCCCTCGCCGCTCCTGCGGGCCGCAGCCTCCCGGCGCGTGAGCCACCACATGCCGAAGGCCAGCATGATCACCGATGCGATGAGCCCGAGGCCCGGCGCCGCGAACGGTGTCGTGCCGAAGAAGGGCATGGGGATGGCGTTCTGGATCGCCGGCGATCCTGGCATCGCGGTCATGGTGAAGGTGAATGTGCCGAGGGCGATGCTCGCGGGCATCAGTCGCCGCGGGATGTCCGCTTGCCGGAACAACGCCTGTGCCATCGGCCCGATGACGAACAGGGCGACGAACAGGCTGACGCCACCGTAGGTGACCAGCGCGCCGGCGAGGA
>JAKLLP010000500.1 GCA_023150055.1 Gammaproteobacteria bacterium
CGCCGCCGCCGCAGCCTGCTCTGCCGGATCGCGGACGGCACGGGCCAGCTCACGCTGCGCTTTTTCTATTTCAGCAAGGCGCAACAGGATGGCCTCGCCCGTGGCTCGCGGCTGGTGTGCTTCGGCGAGGTGCGCAAAGGCCCCGCAGGGCTCGAGATGGTGCACCCTGAATACCGGCTGCTCACCGCCGGCGAGCGGATCACGCTCGACTCGACCCTCACGCCGGTGTATCCGACCACGGAGGGGCTGCAGCAGTTCAGGCTGCGCGGCCTGATCACGCAGGCGCTCGAGCGCTTCCTGCCGCTGCTGCCTGACTGGTTACCCGCCGGGGAAGAGGCCAGCGAGAACCGGCCGACGCTGCAGGAGTCGCTCCTTTACGTGCACCGGCCCCCGCCGGGCGCAGACCTTGCCCGGCTCGCCGCCGGCACCCATCCCTGCCAGCAGCGGCTGGCGCTCGAGGAACTCCTCGCCCACCACCTGAGCCTGCGGCGGCTGCGCGAGCGCGGACGGCGCGAGCAGGCGCTCGCATTGCCTCCGGGGGATGAGCTGCGCGGGAGATTTCTCGGCCAGCTCGGCTTCGAACTCACCAGCGACCAGCGCCGGACGCTTGAGGAGATCGACGCCGATCTCGCTCAGCCGCACCCGATGATGCGCCTGGTGCAGGGCGATGTCGGCTGCGGCAAGACGGTCGTGGCGGCCGCGGCGGCGCTGCGCGCCGTGGCGCATGGCCACCAGGTCGCCGTCATGGCCCCGACGGAACTT
>JAKLLP010000501.1 GCA_023150055.1 Gammaproteobacteria bacterium
GGTTGGTGTACAGGGAGGCGTTGATGTTCGGCGCCGTCACCGTCGCCACCACCGTGCGGCGGTAGCCACCACCGGCCACGTTCGGCTCATCGAAGCCCGCCGGTGTCTGCAGCGTCAGCGTGCTCGAGCCGGCCGTCAGCGGATCGAACTGTACCTGCACCGAGTGCACCCCGGCCGCAAAGCTCTGCGGGCTCGGCGTCACCGTGCCCACCGCCGGGTTCGCACTCTCCACCGTCACCAGCACCGGCGCCGGCAGCCCACCGCGTACCCTCTGGTAGCTGGTGTCCTGCACCGCCCCGGTATCACGCGACAGCCGTACTGCCTCGATTGTCAGCGAGGTGTTGCTCGCCAGCGAGGTCGTCGTGAAGTCGTTGACCCACGATGCAAACACGAACCCCGATGGATCCACCTCCACCGCCACCGTCGCATCGTTGTAGCCCGGCGCCGAGAACCTCACCTGCGCGCTCTGCCCCGCCTGCAGACCCTGCAGCCAGAATGACCGGCTGTTGGTGTTGGCGACATTGGCGATCGCGGCGCTCGCACCACCGGCCGCCGTCTCCACCGCCGTCACCGCCACCACCCCGGGCACACTCGAGGTCGCCGTCAGCTCCACCGGCGCCGGTGGCGTGTCACCGAGGGAAACCGCCGCCAGAACCTGCAGGTCCTCGCCAATCCGGTTGGTGTACAGGGAGGCGTTGATGTTCGGCGCCGTCACCGTCGCCACCACCGTGCGGCGGTAGCCACCACCGGCC
>JAKLLP010000502.1:0-400 GCA_023150055.1 Gammaproteobacteria bacterium
GTGGCGACAACGGTATCGGGCGTGATGCTCAAGATCTTCTACATGTTCGCCGACCGCGGCCGGGTGGATGAATGATCGACGTGCCTCTGGGCCCTGGCGGGCACTTCACGTACTTCGTCACCGTGTTCCTCATGATCGCGGGGCTATTCATCGTGATCGCTCGAGGCAACCTGATCAAGAAGTTGGTCGGACTGGGCATCTTTCAGACATCGGTCTACCTGCTGTACATCGGGCCGGGCAAGCTGGTTGGCGGTACGGCGCCGATCCTGGCTGAAGGGCTGCAGGTGTATTCGAATCCGCTGCCCCACGTGCTGATCCTCACGGCGATCGTCGTCGGCGTGGCGACCTTGGCGCTGGGCCTGGCGCTGGTGGTGCGCATCCGCGAGGCCTATGGCTCGAT
>JAKLLP010000502.1:410-709 GCA_023150055.1 Gammaproteobacteria bacterium
TGCCGATGGCAAGGGTCGGCGCTCGCGCGACGACTCTGGGACGACGTCGCGATGAGCCTGGCCGCACACCTGCCTGCTCTGCAGGTTGTCGTCCCCTTGCTTGCCGCGCCGCTGTCGGTGCTGCTGCGCCGCCCCGCTGGGGCTTTCGCCGTGGTCGTCGCGGCAAGCTGGGCAGCGTTGGGCATGGCATTGGCCCTGTGGATGCAGGTCCAGGCCAGCGGCCCGATTTCCTACGCGATCGGCAACTGGCCACCACCCTGGGGCATCGAATACCGGGTCGATCGCCTCAGTGCGTTCGT
>JAKLLP010000503.1 GCA_023150055.1 Gammaproteobacteria bacterium
CTACCTCGACGGCGGCACCCGCGGCAGCGTGCTGGTGAGCGGCACGCTGGACGCTTCCGGCACCGCGCCGGACACGGCGGGCGGCCAGCTGCGGGTGCTCGGCGAGAACGTCGGGCTGGTCGGCAGCGCCCGCCTCGATGCCTCGGGCGATGCCGGCGGCGGCAGCGTGCTGGTGGGCGGCAACTACCAGGGCGGCGGCCCCGAGCACAACGCGACGCGCGCCTTCGTGGGCAGCGGGGTGACGATCGACGCCGACGCGCTGGCCTGCGGCAACGGCGGCCGGGTGATCACCTGGGCCGACGACTGGACGCGCTTCTACGGCACGGTCAGCGCCCGCGGCGGGGCGGCCGGCGGCGACGGCGGCTTCGTCGAGGTGTCGGGCAAGCAGAACCTGGCGTTCGCCGGCAGCGTGGTGACCACCGCGCCGCAGGGGCGGACGGGTACGCTGCTGCTCGACCCGGGCGATCTTTACCTGGGGGTGGACCCGTCGCCGGCTCCGCCCGCGACAGCCGGGACGGTGCCCGATTTTGCCGGGTCGTCCGGTTTCGATTACTTCATCGCGGCGGGCAGCTTCGCCACCGCCACCAACTACACGCTGAGTGCCACCCAGGACGTCATCTTCCTCACCAACCTGGGCTTCCCGAGCACGTCCGGGCAGCTGGTGTCGATCCAGGCCGGGCGGGACATCT
>JAKLLP010000504.1 GCA_023150055.1 Gammaproteobacteria bacterium
GCTACCTCCATTGCACGCCGTCCCAGCTGCGGCAGCGGGGGGGCGCCGAGTACGTCATCGCCGGGCTGATGCAGGACGGCCCGCGCCCCGACGACGACGACTGATCTTACCGGCCGGTCTGGCCCGCGTGCGCGAGGCGGAGAAACTCGTCGCGCGTCTTGGCGTCGTCGCGGAAGGACCCGAGGAGCGCCGACGTGATCGTCATCGAGTTCTGCTTCTCCACGCCGCGCATCATCATGCACAGGTGCCACGCCTCGATGACCACGCCCACGCCGCGAGGCCGCACCGCCTCCTCCACGGCGTCCGCGATCTCGCTCGTCAGGCGCTCCTGCACCTGAAGCCGGCGGGCATACATCTCCACGATGCGCGGCAGCTTCGACAGGCCGAGGATCCGGCCGTTCGGGATGTACGCGATATGCGCCTTCCCGAAGAAGGGAAGCATGTGGTGCTCGCAGAGGGAGTAGAGCTCGATGTCGCGCACCATGATCATGTGATCGTGGTCGTCGGCGAAGACACCCTCGCCGACTGCTTCGCTCAGGTCGGTCTCGTACCCGCGAGTGAGCCAGTCCATGGTCTGGGCGACCCGCATCGGGGTCCTGGCCAGGCCGGCCCGTGACGGGTCCTCGCCGAGCAGCTCCAGCTGCCGGCGGACCAGGCTGGCGTATTCGTCCT
>JAKLLP010000505.1 GCA_023150055.1 Gammaproteobacteria bacterium
GTCAAGATGTGAAGCAAGCTCGGCCAGGGGAATGTCATTGCGAAGCACGACCTCGTTGCCGACGATCACGCGGATGACGTTCTCGTGGCGTTTAGCGAGTCGCTTCACGCGCTCCACCTCGGCACGATTCTGGGACCGGCGCGCGTCGATCCACGCGCCGAGAGCCACCTTTATTCGCCGGGCCTCGGCGAGTTCCGGCACTTTGCCGATGGTGCCACTGGCAGTGTAGGTGCGGACGGCCCGGCTCCTCTTGCCGAGCAGCGCCAGATCGGCATCGATCTGCTCCTCGGCGGGATACTCGCCGGCGATGGCGTCCTGACCGTCGTGATAGGGGGACAGCGCGAAGCCCTGTATCCGCACCGGCCACGCCGGTTCACTCACTGGCCGGTTGGCCAACGCCCAAAGGGCAACCGTCACCACCCCGGCGATCACGGCGATCGACAGGCTCACGAAACGCATTGGATTCCCCACCCTGAGAAATGGCTGTTTTGTTTTGCGGCTATTTTGCCAGAACGCAGTCACCGCTGCGCGGCGCCCAACGCACCACAGGGGGATGCCATCCCCATGCCGACGCGGTCCTCGCGGAACTGCCGTCGTCCGGGAAACCTTGCATGCAGCGGGTGGGTGCGCCCGAGAGCGTGGCCGAAGA
>JAKLLP010000506.1 GCA_023150055.1 Gammaproteobacteria bacterium
GGCGGACCCAATCACGTCGAGCACTTCGCCGACCGTAAGCCCGTAGCGGGCCAACGCCATCCGGTCCGGCTCGATGTCCAGATAGTACCCGCCCGTTACCCGCTCGGCGTACGCGCTCACCGTGCCGGGAACGCTTTTCACGACCTGTTCGATCGCCTTCGCCAGTCGCTCGATCTCACCCAAGTCTTTGCCAAATACCTTGATTCCGATCGGCGTGCGAATGCCCGTCGCGAGCATGTCGATGCGCGCCTTGATGGGCATCGTCCAGGCATTCGTGACGCCTGGGAGACGCACCGCCGAGTCCATCGCCGCCACCAGCTTCTCATACGTCATGCCCGGCCGCCACTCGGACTCGGGCTTGAGCGTGATCGTGGTCTCGATCATATCGAGGCCAGCCGGATCGGTCGCCGTGTTCGCGCGCCCTGCCTTCCCCCAGACGTGGTCAACCTCCGGGAACGACATCAGGATCCGGTCCTGTGTCGCGAGGATCTCGCGCGCTCGTGCGATGCTCACGCCGGGCAGCGTCGTGGGCATATAGAGAATCGTCCCCTCTTCCACCGGCGGCATGAACTCGCTGCCGATACGGCTGAAGGGAATCCACGTGAGGATCAACACGACGACGCTGCCGGCGATG
>JAKLLP010000507.1 GCA_023150055.1 Gammaproteobacteria bacterium
GATGTCGCGGTCGATCTTCACCACGTTGTCGGTGTGCAGGGTGGCGACTTCGGCCATGACGCCGCAGCCGGAGAAGATGTTGAGCGGCTTGCCCTGCAGGTCCTTCGTGCGCACCGTGCCGTCGGGCAGGGTGTAGGCCGCCTTCGCCGCCTGGTCGCACAACTGCGGCCGGCCGGTCTGGCAGTAGCGGCACTTGCCGCACATGCTGACGAAGGAGCTGACGACGGCATCGCCGACGGCGATGTCCGTGACGCCTTCGCCGACCTCGACGACGATGCCGGCGCCCTCGTGGCCGAGCACGACGGGCGGCGGGAAGGGGATGGTGCCGGTGGTGACGGAATAGTCGCTGTGGCAGACGCCGCAGGCGGCGAGCCTGATCATGACTTCGCCGCGGCGCGGCGACTCGACCTCGATCTCCTCGACGACGACGGGCTGGTTGATTTCGCGGCAGATGGCTGCCTTGGCGCGCTGTGGCATGGCGGTTCCCTTAGGCGTATGCGGATGCTTGAATGAATTGTTCCAGATGCGTGTCGCTGTCGCCAGCGAGCAGTTCGATGGCGGTGAGGCGCTTGAACCAGTGGCTGATGATCAACTCGTCGGT
>JAKLLP010000508.1 GCA_023150055.1 Gammaproteobacteria bacterium
GAGGTGATCCGGTACCTCCGCTCGACCAGCGCGCCCGCCAGCGCCCGGGCATTGGTCACCACCTGCGCGGCGTACGCCTTGAACGAGTCCTGCAGGCACTCGCCGAACGCGACTGCCTTGGAGGCGATCACGTGCATCAGCGGCCCGCCCTGCATGCCCGGGAAGACCGCCTTGTCGATCTTCTTGGCGAGCTCCTCGTCATCGGTCAGGATCAGCCCGCCCCGCGGCCCGCGGAGGGTCTTGTGCGTCGTGGTGGTGACCACGTGCGCCCCGCCGACGATCAGACCCGCAATGTGCGCAACGTCCGCCACCAGCAGCGCACCGCACTCGTCGGCCGCCTCCCGGAACTTCTTGAAGTCGATCACCCGGGGGTATGCCGAGTACCCGCACATCAGCACCTTGGGCTTGTGCTCTCGGCAGATGGCCTTAACCGCGTCGTAATCGATCTGCTCCCGCCGCGGATGATCGACCCCGTAGTGCAGCGGATAATGCACCGGCTTGTAATAGGTTCCCGAGAAATTGATCTTCATCCCGTGCGACAGGTGCCCGCCGTCCTTGAGCACC
>JAKLLP010000509.1 GCA_023150055.1 Gammaproteobacteria bacterium
TGATGGTCCTGACCATACGGCAGAAGTGTTCCTCGCGAAACTGGATCGCCGAAACGTTTACGGACATGCGCAGCGGCGGCAGGCCAGCGTCCAGCCATGTGCGCAGCTGGCGGCAGGCCTCGCGCAGCACCCACTCGCCAAGGCGCACGATCAGGCCGCTTTCCTCGGCGATTCCGATGAACTGCGCCGGGGAAACCAGGCCGCGTTTCGGGTGCTGCCAGCGGATCAGCGCTTCGGCGCCGATCGTGCGGCCGCTGGACAGGCATACCTGCGGCTGGTAGTGGAGCAGGAACTCGCCGTTGTCGATGGCGCTGCGCAAGTCCGTCTCCAGCGAGAACCGCTCGAAGGAATACATGTTCAGACCCGGCCTGTAGTAGTGGAAACCGTTGCGGCCGTTGCGCTTCTTCTCGAACATGGCGGCGTCGGCCTTGGCCAGCAGGCTGCCGGTATCGCCGTCGTCGCGCGGAAAGAGGGCGATGCCGACGCTGGCGGTCACGAACGCCTCCTGCGTCATCAGCTGGAAGGGCGCCTGCATCGATTCGACCACCCGGCC
>JAKLLP010000050.1 GCA_023150055.1 Gammaproteobacteria bacterium
CGGCTCGCCTGAACGCCTGTGTTGACCAGTCTGCAAATCCGCGACCTCGCCGTCCTGCACGAGATCGACATTGGCCTGGCCGGTGGGTTCAGCGCCCTCACCGGGGAGACCGGCGCGGGTAAGTCGATGCTCGTCGACGCACTCTCCCTCGTGCTCGGCGCCCGCGCCGACAGTGGCATCGTGCGGCAGGACGCTCCGAGGGCCGAGGTTACGGCCACCTTCGACCTGTGCGACCGTCCGGACGTCGTCGCATGGCTCGCCAGGCACGACCTCGATGCCGGTGAGGACTGCCAATTGCGGCGCGTGCTGACTCCTGAGGGACGTTCACGGGCTTACATCAATGGCCGGGCCGCAACGGCCGAGATGCTGCGCAGCCTCGGCGAGCAGCTCGTGGAGATCTGCGGACAGCACGCCTACCAGTCGCTGCTGCGCCCGGCAATGCAGCGCGAACTGCTCGACGCTTTCGGTGGCCACGATGATCTCGTGTCGGCGGTTGCCGCTGCACACCAGCAGTGGACTCTGGCCACCGCTGAACACGAACGGCTTCTGCGCGATACCACGGAACGCGACAGCAGGCTCGAGTTATTGCGCTACCAAATCGGTGAATTATCGGCGCTGAACCCCGCCGAGGGCGAATACGAGGATCTGGCCCGCGAGCGATTGCTGCTGGCCAATGTCGGACGGATTTCCTCGGGCCTGCACACCGTCCTCGAGCGGATCTACGAGACGGAGGGCTTCTGCGCCCACGACAGCATCGGCGCTGCGCAGCGGGAACTTGACTCGCTGCTCACCCTCGATCCCGAGCTCCAGGCGGCGCACGCCACGCTCGATCTTGCGCAGATCCATGTCGTGGAGACGGCCGAGACGATTCGCCGTCGGCTGTCGGGCCTCGAGCATGATCCGGCACGCCAGGACTTCATCGAGTCACGGCTCGACTCGTTCGAGACACTTGCGCGACGTCACCGCTGCGAGCCCGGCGCCCTGTGGCAATGCGTGCCCCTACTGCGCACCGAACTGCAGGCGCTGGACGAAAGCGCGTCTCGCCAGCGCCAGGGCGAAGCTGCATTGACGCGGTTGAGCGAGGCGTTGCGAAAGGCTGCCGCCACGCTTACCGCCGCACGTCTCGATGTCGCGCAGTCGCTGTCCGAGGCCGTGACGGCAGGCCTGCGCGAGCTCGGCATGCCGGATGCCGTTTTTTCCGTCGAGGTAACCACCGCTGCCGACGATACGATTGCAGCGCACGGCCAGGACCGGATCGAGTTCCTGGTCAGCGCTAACGCCGGGCAACCCCCCGGCGCAATCGCGCGGGTGGCCTCCGGCGGTGAGCTTTCGCGCCTGAGCCTCGCCCTGGAGGTCGCTGCCATGACCGACCGAGCCGCCTCGACCTTGATCTTCGACGAGGTCGACGCCGGAATCGGCGGCGGCGTGGCCGAGATTGTCGGCCAGCAGCTGCGCCACCTGAGCCGGCAGCGCCAGGTGCTCTGCGTGACCCACCTGCCGCAGGTCGCCAGCCAAGCCGAACACCACTTCAACGTCACGAAGAACACGATTGACTCCGCGACCCGGGCTGTAGTCCTGCAGCTCTCCCCGGCCGCGAGGGTCGAGGAAATCGCCCGGATGCTCGGCGGAGTGAAAATCACCGCCCGCACACGCGCACATGCGCGCGAGATGCTGCAGCTCGCCGGTGGCGTCCTCCGGGCCGGCTGAACGCGGCTGGCCGATCGTTTAACATGCCGGTGAAGCGCCGGAATCCGCATGAAGTTCGCCAGCAGATGAGATATCACAAACCGACACGCCGCCTGATCGTCTCGGCACTCGCCCTGTTCGGCGCCGCCTGCGTGTATCGCATCGACGTGCAGCAGGGTAACCTGCTCGATGACGAGGACATCGAGGCGGTCCAGGACGGCATGACCCGCAGCCAGGTGCGGTTCCTGCTCGGCACGCCGATGGTCGAGGATCCCTTCCACAGCGAACGCTGGGATTACGTGTACTACCTGCGCCGGGGCAAGACCGGCCGCGAAGAGAAACGCTGGCTCATCCTGTTCTTCGAAAACGACAAGGTGGCCGCGATACGCAAGGATGTCCCGTTCGGCGATACGGCCTGAAGGCCTCCCGCCGGCTCTACGCGCGTTTCTGCCTGGCGCGCTTCACGAAGGCATCGACGAGCTGGTTGCAAAGCGCCTCGAATGGCGGGCCGAGCAGAGCATCGACGACCCGGTTCGCGAACGCGCAGCGCCATGGTGATGCGCCGTGGGCGCTGTTCGTGGTTGGCCGTGCGAAACTCCGTTTTCAGCGGCCCCTGCGAGAGCGCGATGCTCGCCTCCACGGTGTCACCCCCGCGAGCGTGCACCTGCGCGCCAGTGCAACCCGGCAGGAACTCAGGATAAGACTCGACATCGGCGACGAGATCGAACATCGCCTCGGCGGTGAATGGCACAATCGCGCTGCGTTCGACGTGGCGCATGAATGGGCGTAGATGATCGGCGCCGGGGCGGCGCGCTTTTCCTGCACTACGAAAGATGACAGGATTGTGAGCGAATCGAAACCTACGGACAACTCAGGCACATGGCCGGCAAGTCAGGCGCAAAGAAGGACGCGGCCAACCGCAACATCGCCGAAAACCGCAAGGCGCGTCACGACTACTTCATCGAGGACCAGATCGAGGCCGGAATCGCTCTGCAGGGCTGGGAGGTGAAGAGTCTGCGCGACGGGCGCGCCAACCTCAAGGAAGGCTACGCGGTAATCCGCAACAACGAAGCCTGGCTCGTCGGCGCCAACATTTCGCCGATGACCTCGGCCTCCACGCACGTGACCCCCGACCCGGTCCGGAGTCGCAAGCTGCTGCTCCACCGGCGTGAACTCGACCGGCTCATCGGCGCCGTCGAACGCAAAGGCTACACCCTCGTACCGCTCGCGCTCTACTGGAAGAACGGACGCGCCAAACTCGCCGTCGGCCTCGCCCGCGGCAAGAAGCAGCACGACAAGCGGGCCGACGAAAAAGAACGGGACTGGGAGCGCCAGAAGCAGCGCTTGCTGAGGAAAGGTTAACCCGCACTATTCATGAAGGCGGCAGCGAGCGCGGGTTGGACTCGGCCCGTCCCCGGGCCGAGTCTGACTCAGGCGCTGCGCCTGGCGCCGCAGGTCTGGCGGTGGTGACGTCAAGGCGGGCGTGTGGAGCCAGCGGAACTTGAGCGAGCGCAGCACAGTGATGTGCGCAGCGCGCGTCCCGCCGCGGCGTCAACGCCGCCAGACCACGTAGCAGCGCGCCAGTCTCATCCCGGCAGGCATCCCGCCAGATGGTCGATGAAGCGTTTTCCGGGTTTGCTCGTCCGTACCGCCTCACGATGGCGGTGGATTACTGGACATGAATCCGGCACCTTTACCGGCCACATCAAAGGCACCGCGACCATGCCCAGCCGATTCACCGCCGAGCGGATCGATGCCGCGATCGAAACCCTGACCCGACTGCGCGACCGGCAGATCGCGCTCGCCCGTGCCTCCAGCGGCGAACTGGAGCGTATCCCGGGCGAGTACCGGCCAAGCGCGCTCAACCTGCTGCACTACCTGGCCATGCGCCAGCACGACCTGCGCCCGCTGCAGCGCGAGCTGTCATCCCTTGGGCTCTCCTCGCTCGGCCGCACCGAGGCGCACGGGCTGGCCGGTGTCGACGCCGTGCTGGCTGCCCTGCACATGCTGGCCGGTCGCGCCATGAGCCGGCCGGAGGAGTTCGAGTTGCCCGTCGATTTTGCGACCGGCCCGCGGGCGTTGGAGCGGCACACCGAGGGCCTGCTCGGTCCTGCCCCGCCCGGGCGCACGGTGCGGATCATGGTCACCATGCCGGCCGAGGCGGCCAGTTCATACGGGTTTGTTCGCGACCTGCTGCTCGCCGGCATGAACGTGATGCGGATCAACAGCGCGCACGACGATCTTCCCGCCTGGACCCGCATGGTCGAGCACCTGCGCCGGGCGGTGGCCGAGACGGGACGCGCCTGCCGCGTGCTGTTCGACCTCCAGGGGCCCAAGCTGCGCACCGGGGACATCGCCCCCGGCCCGGCGGTGGTGCGCTGGAGCCCTCACCGCGGCGTGCGCGGCGAGGTGCTGCGGCCGATCCGTGTGCGGTTGGTACCCGAGGGCCACACGGCGCCGCCGGACCACGATGTCCTGCTGCCATTCGAGGGCGACTGGCCGCCGGACCTCGCGGCAGGGGATGAGATCCTCGTCATGGATTGACGGGGCAAGTCACGCTCCCTGCGGGTGCTCGCGATCGACGCTGCCGGAACCCTCACCGAGAGCCGCTCGACCGTCTACGTCGAGTCGGGAGCCGAGTTGAGCTGTCGGCCGGCGGATGCGACCGCGCACGACACCGACCCGATCGTGATCGGCAGGATCGGGGCGCTGCCGCCCAGCGAACCGGCAATCATGCTCCGGCGCGGCGACCTGCTCTGGGTGACTGGTGCCGAGCGGCCGGGGCGGCCGGGGCGGCCGGCCAATCGTGACACCGATGGGCAGCGCAGCGTGCCGGCGTCGATTCCATGCACCCTGCCGGAGGTATTCACCAGCGTCGAGGTGGGGCAACGCATCCTGTTCGACGACGGCAAGCTCGGCGGAGTCGTCGAGCGCGTGTCGGGCGAACTTCTCGAGGTCCGCATCACCCAGGCCCGCGCGCGCGGTGAACGGCTGCGGGCTGACAAGGGCATCAACCTGCCGGACAGCAAGCTCGAACTCGCCCTGCTCAGCGATGCCGACCTGGCCCACCTGGATTTCGCCGTGACACACGCCGATATGGTCGGCCTGTCGTTCGTGCGTACGCCCGACGACGTGTTCGAACTGGAACGCGAGCTCGCCCGCCGCGGCGGGAGCGCGCTGGGTATCGTGCTGAAGATCGAGACCCGGGCGGCTTTCGAGCGCCTCCCCGCCCTGCTCCTGACGGCGTTACGCTCGCCGCCGGTCGGTGTCATGGTGGCGCGCGGCGACCTCGGGGTCGAACTCGGCTTCGAGCGGCTCGCGGAAGTGCAGGAGCAGGTACTGTGGCTGTGCGAAGCAGCGCACGTGCCCGTGATCTGGGCTACACAGGTACTCGAGTCGCTCGCCAAGAAGGGCCGGCCATCGCGGGCGGAGGTGACCGACGCGGCCATGAGCGGTCGGGCCGAATGCGTCATGCTGAACAAGGGCCCGCACGTGCTCGAGGCGGTGCGCTTCCTCGATGACGTCATGGGCCGCATGCAGGCGCACCAGTCGAAGAAGCGCTCGACGCTGCGCAGGCTGTCGGTCTCGGCCGGCGTCGAGGAGGCGACGTGACGCGCGATGCGAACGGCGGCCTCGCTGCCCCGCGCTATTCACGACGGCGGCATCGCACGCAGGCAGATCGGTGACTCACTGCAGAAAATCGACGATACGGGTGATTACAGCGTGTCGGTGCGTCCGCCGTCTGTCGCGGCCCTGCCAGGGCCAGCTGCCTGGCTTGTCCGGAAATGCATCCGGTAATTTTCCGTACAACCGATCAGACGTGCGCGCCTGATTTGCCAAAGAACAGACGGAAGATCTCGTGGTCCATGCGGTCGCGCGAAATGCACTCCTCGAAGTCATGCGCCGAGTGCTCGAGTAGCCGGAATCGGTAGCGGGTCTCGAGCCCGCGCTGGCGCGCTTCACGGCGCAGCCTGCGCAGCCAGCGCCGCCCGCGCTCGACGCGGTTCTCGCCCTGGCGTCGGTCGACGCCCGCAGACTGCCGCAGCGACTGATCGCGCATGACGTCGCCGGCACCGACGAGCACGCTCACCGGAACTCGCAGGAAACGCTCCAGGTCGAAGCGCAGGTCCGGAAGCTGGCCGCAGGCGGCCATGCCCTGCGGAAACGGACGGGCAGTGTCGGGCCATGTGTACCAGCCGGCGGCGGTGACAGCGAGTGCACGCACGCGGCCCGGGTTCGCCATCGCGTAACGGTGGCCAAACTGCCCGCCACCCGAGAAGCCATAGAGGAAGAAGCGGCGCGTGTCGATGCCCGTCACCCGGCCGAAGTCCTCGAGCAGCCTGTCGAGCGCGTGGTCGGCCCTCAGGCCACGTCGGCCGAGGCGCTGGAAATCCGGAAAAAAGTCCACACCGAAGAGCGGCGCGAACACGACCACGCCGTACTGCTCGGCGCACTCGGAAAGGAGTCGGGCCTGCTCGCGCGCATTGCGCGAGATGCCGTGGACGGCGACCAGCAGCGGCGCGCTGCGGGTAGCCCCGCACGGCCAGTAAACGTAACCCTGCAGGCGCGTGTCGGAGGAGAGCTTGCGCAGGATGATGCGACCGCGGGGGATCGTCACCTCGCTGGCGACTCCCGGAGCAAGCCCTGCAGGCCCGATTTCGTGCACGCCCCGTTCCATGCGAGCCTGGCCGGGAGAACTCCCTCCGCGCCCGCCGTTAACCGGCCGCGGCAGGGTCATCGCCTTCAAGTCCCGCTCATTGCCGCGCTTCCTGTGGGAGCGCTCAACAACTCCCTCACGACGAGCGGCGTAGCCAGGTCATCGCGCCGCAATACTGGCAGACCGGTCAACTGCTGGCACTCCTGGATCGCGAGCGGCGCCGCCGTGAGCGCGCCGCTCACGGCGAGAATCGGGATACCGCGCTGCTCGAGCCACTCTACGCCCGAACCGGCTCCCATGGCGTCGCCGGCACAGAAAATCACGCCGCGAACGAGGTTGCGGAAAGTGGCGGACTGGAGCAGGGCTGCGGTCTCCCGCTGCAACAGCCCATCGGCGATCTCGATGATGACGACGTCCACGCGCAGCTGCTGCAGGTGAACCACCATGCGGTAAAGAAGCGACTCCACTTCGGGCAGCGGCAGCTTGTAGGTCGAGGCGTGACCGAGGTCGGTGAAGTCGATCACATGCTCGGCGCCGGCATCCTCCATCAGCCAGACATCGTTACCGGCGCCGGTACCGGTGACCTTCCCCGCCCCCACTCGCATGGCAGCCCGGCTGCCGCCGCGGATGAGGTGCGCCACGGCCGTGGTCTTGCCGGCGTCCATGCTCGTGCCGACGACCGCGATCACCGGAATATCGGCTTTCGGACTTGCCTTTGGCGCGGGCAGCGCGAAATCGCCGATATTCAGCCGCCGGTTCTCGGCATCACCGAGAAGCCCGATGGGGCGCAAGCGTGTCGGTGCGTGCATGCTGCTGTGCCTGGACAGCGCCTCGGCGGCGATGCCGCCGCTGGCGACGAGGTGGCAGGGGCGCAGCTCGCGCGGCACCTCCGCCTCGAACTGGTTGGGGGCGTAGCGGTTACCGTAGCAAACGACAATCTCGTCGCCGGGGAACAGCTGTGCGCGCCGGCCGCCCGGCAGCTGCAAACGATGGTGGTGGCCTAGTTTCTCGACACGGGCGAGCACCAGGTCACCCGGACGGGGCGCGAAGCTGCCCACCACCAGCGACTCGATCTGATCCCGCGGCACCCGCCGCGTCACGAAGCCGAACTTGGCCGCCTCGAGTCGCTCGCGCGCGATGCGCCGGGTGAGGTTTCGCGGCCCTGGCCCTGCGGCCGCCTCGCTGGTCCTTGCGTGCATGTCGATGATCCCTTCTTTGGATTTTGTTCGGATCGGTCCGCCGCGCGCTCGCGAGGCTCCACGCACCTGCCGTCACCAGCGAAACAGTAGGGACTACGCGTGCGTACTCCCCTCATTAATGTAGGGAAAAACCAGCAAACCTCAATCACCTCAAATGCGGGTACCAGATTTGGAGGGACGCGCTCTCCCGGTCAGGCGGTGGCCACACTCGGCACCTGCCAGCAGCCCGGCAGAGAGTCGATTAGCTGCGTTCTGTGCTCTCCGCCACGGCGCTCCTGCGGCCGGCTCTGCTAGCATCGCGGCGAGGATCTTTAACATCAAATGATCAATACGATCCGGATCGAGGCAGGCCGGATGGCATGAAGAAGACGGTCATAATGGCGTCGACCTATCACGGGCCGAGCCTGTACGCGCCGCTGCCCGTGATCCGTTTCGTCCTGGGGGCCGCCGCAGCGCCGGATGCAGTCGAGACGCTGCGCAAGCGGCTGCCGGGCCTCGGGAACGCGCTCGCCGCCTGCCCCGCCCATGCGGATGCGCCCGGTGACACCCCCGGACATCTCTTCGAACACGCCTGCATAGAACTGCAGAACCGCGCCGGTGGCGAGCTCAGCTGCGTGCGAACGCGCGCCGTCGCGACCGCACCGGCCGGCGAGGCGGCCGTACCCTACGACGACGCGGATGTCTGCCTCGCGGCCGCCGCACTGGTCGGTGCGCTGCTGGCCGACGGGATACGCGGTGAACCTGCGGCGGCCGCGGCCGGTCTCGACCGGCGCCTCGAGGAGTTCCTCGAGTTTGCGCGCAAAAACGTGCTGCCGATCCAGGACCGCGCCATGGTCAGGGCCGCCCTCGCGCGGGACATCCCGGTCACCCAGCTCGTCGGCCGCTTCCTCGCCTTCGGTCATGGGCGCTACCAGCAACGCCTCAGCGCGAGCGCGACGACCCTCACCAACAGCATCGCGAGTCACCTCGCGGCCAACAAGACCTACACGCACCGCGTGCTGGAGGCCGCCGGCCTGCCGATGGCCCGGTACGGCCGCGCCTACAGCGTCCGCGAAGCGGTGGCCGCGGCAGAGCGGATCGGCTATCCGGTCGTCGTCAAGCCGAACAGCGAGAGCATGGGCGCCGCCGTGAGCGTCGGCATGAAGAACCGTCGCGAGGTGACCGCGGCCTACCGGCGCGCGCGCAGGCTTACCCGTTCGGTGATTGTCGAGGAGTTCGTGCGGGGCGATGACCACCGGCTCCTCATCGTGGGCGGCAAACTGGTCGCCGCCGCCAAACGCGTCCCGGCCCATGTCGTCGGCGACGGCGTGCACAGCGTCGAGCAGCTCGTCGCCCTTGTGAATGCCGACCCGCGCCGCGGCGCCGACCACAGCAACACCCTCACGCGGATCGTGCTCGACGAGCAGGCCGACCGCCTGCTCGGCGAACTCGGCTACACAGCGGCGTCAGTTCCGCAGGCGAGCGAGGTCGTTTACCTGCGCCGCAACGCCAATCTCTCGGCCGGCGGCACGGCGGAAGACCTCAGCGAGCGTGTGCATCCGGCGAATCGCGAGATCGCCGAACGCGCCGCGAAGGTGATCGGCCTCGACATCGCCGGCGTCGATCTCCTCACCAGCGACGTGTCGGTGCCCCTGTGGAAAAGCGGGGGCCGGATCTGCGAGATCAACTCGCGTCCCGGCCTGCGCTCGCACCTGTGGCCCGCGGTCGGTGAGCCACGTGACGTGCTCGGCCCCATCCTCGACATGCTCTTCCCACCCGGTCAGCCGGTGCGCGTGCCGGTCGTCGCGGTCACCGGTACGGGTGACACGCGCAGCACGGCCGAGCTCCTCGCAGCGATTCTCACGGCGGCCGGGAGCCACGTCGGGCTCGCCGCCGGGCGGCGGGTGTTCAGCGGCGGGCGCCGCGTCGGCCGGGAAAAGCACGCCGCGCCGGCCGCGGCACGGATGATCCTGCTCGATCCCGAGGTGGATGTGGCCGTACTCGAACTGCGACCGCGCGATGTCCTGCGCCATGGCCTCGGCTGTGATGCCATCGACGTCACGGTCGTCGTCGAGGAACTGCCCGAGGAGCAGAGCGCTGAGCGCCAGCTGCGCCCGGCCACACCGCTGCTGCTCGATGCGATCCGCGTGGTCGCCCGCAGCACCCGCAGCGTGATCTACGCTTGCCACAGCGATCCTGCCACGGCCGCGATCGCGGCCGATGCGGGCCAGGCGCGGCTGTGTCGCGTGGTTCCGGCACCCGCCGGCCGGACCCCGGCGGTGGCTGCCGTAGCCCGCGGTGAGCGGGCGGTGCAACGTGGCCGCACGATCCGCCTCCAGAACGGCGCGCGCGATCAGGGCAGGCTGCGCACGGCCGCCATCCTGCAGAGGCTGTCCGGGCCCGAGGCCGACCGCTACCGCTCCAGCGCGCTCTACGCGACGCTCGCGGCGCACAGCCTCGGCATTGCGCCGCAGGTCATCGCCCGGGGCCTGCGCAGCTGGGCGCCGCTTGCGAAGCTGGCTAAGCCGCGCCTTCCCCGCCGTCC
>JAKLLP010000510.1 GCA_023150055.1 Gammaproteobacteria bacterium
GATCGAAGGGCGGCGTGAACAGCAGCGCCAACCGGTCCTCCTGCCGGATCAGCTCCCGCTCGACCGCCGCCATGGCGCGGGCCGCCCGCTCCGGCGTCGCGGCGCCCGAGAGCACCGCCCATGACTGGGCGAGGGAGTCGATCTTGCAGCTGACGTTCGTCGCCGCGCCGAGCGGCGCGCCGTCGTCGTAAAACGCCCGCCGATACCAGTCGCCGTCCCAGGCTTCGCGTTCCAGCGACGCCCGCAACCCGGCGGCGTGGGCGATCCAGGCGGCGGCGCGAACCGTCTCGTTTCGGGCTTCGGCCAGCGGCGCGAACGCCATGAGCGTGCAATGCAGGAACCAGCCGAGCCAGACGCTTTCGCCCGCCCCGCCGGCGCCGACCCGGTTCATGCCGTCGTTCCAGTCGCCGCCGCCGATCAACGGCAGACCGTGACCGCCCAGCGCCAGACTGTGGTCCAGCGCGCGGGCGCAGTGCTCATAAAGGGGCGCGCTTTGATCGGAAACGATTGGACGGAAAAAATTCTCGTGTTCGTCCGCGGGCAGGGTCTGG
>JAKLLP010000511.1:0-284 GCA_023150055.1 Gammaproteobacteria bacterium
CGGCCAATCGGGACGACGGGGACGTGAGCCATGCCTAGGGCACCCCTCTGCGTGGAATGGTGGCGGCGCGGGGTGGGGGACCCCGCGCGGGGCGTGGGGCGGACCCCCACCTCGAAAAACCGGCGAGGCCGGCACCCCTCTGCTTCATGCTCGCGCTCGTCGCTTGGCGATGCCGGATGCCACTCATGTGGATGATCCCCAACCGGGAATGCTGCGATTGTCGTAGCGCCCGCTCACGAAATCCTCGCTCGACAGCACGGCGACGTGCATGGCCGCCGTGGTCT
>JAKLLP010000511.1:318-547 GCA_023150055.1 Gammaproteobacteria bacterium
CACATGCTCGCTCTCGGGCGGAGGCGACCAGCGGGTGATGGTGCCGGGGCTCGGGCGGAAGTCCTTCGCGGGGTCCTCGGCGTTGATGCGGCACTCGATGGCGTGACCGTCGAAGCGGACGTCGCTCTGCGCGAACGAGAGCGGGTGGCCCGCGGCCACGCGCAGCTGCTCCACCGCCAGATCGATGCCGGTGCGCATCTCGCTGACCGGGTGCTCGACCTGGAGGCGC
>JAKLLP010000512.1 GCA_023150055.1 Gammaproteobacteria bacterium
AGTGCGCTGAGCGCCTTGCCGAGGTTGTTGTGGGCTTCTGCGAAGTCCGGCTGGAGTCGCAGCGCCTCCCGGAGGCTGACGGCTGCTTCCGCGTGCTTTCCCGCAAGGCTCAGCGCAACGCCCAGGTTGTTACTTGCTTCCGGGTACGCCGGCTGCAGCTGCAGCGCCCTGGAGTAATGAGCGACGCCTTCGTCGAGTCGCCCGAGGTTGCAGCAAACCGCGCCAAGCATGTTCTGCAGGAATGGCACGGCGGGAAACCGGCGTTCGAGCGCCGTGCCGCGCAACCACGCCTCATGAAACTCGCCCCGGTTGTACAGTTCGCAGATCTCATCCAGTTGCTTCGGGGAGGGACCGACATGCGCATCATCGTCATTGCCGCGGCCGGGGTTGAGCTCTTTTTCACTCATGGTCTGGAGGGATACGGCCAACGAAGTTCGGATTCATCCTGTGGAGCAGTGTAAGCCCGCCGGGAGCTGGTCGGCGAGACGTGGGCGCGTCATCGCCAGCCGGTCCGGCCGCCGCTGCGCCGGCGCGCATGAAGATC
>JAKLLP010000513.1 GCA_023150055.1 Gammaproteobacteria bacterium
GGCTGAGGAGCTGGGTGATGTTGCCCTGGGCCATGATCGAGTAGCTCGTCTTGCCCATGCCCGTCCCGGCGAACAACTGCTGGATGTCCTTCAACCGGCACGGCGTCTTGTTGAGAAAGTATTCGCTCCCGCCATCGCGGAAGACCCGTCGGGTGATCGTCACCTCGTTGTAGTCGATCGCCACCCCGGCGGCTCGCAACTGCTCGGTGTCCACGTCGCCGATGGTCAGAGACACCTCGGCCAGACCGAGCTGCTTCCGGGAATCGGTCCCGTTGAAGATGACGTCCGCCATCTCGCCACCGCGCAGCGCCTTGGCCGATTGCTCGCCCAGCACCCAGCGGATGGCGTCCGCGACGTTGGACTTGCCACAGCCATTCGGTCCGACGATCGCCGTAATGCCCCGCTGAAAGTTCAGCGAGGTTTTATCGGCGAACGATTTGAACCCCAAGACAGTGAGATTCTTGAGATACATGACGGCATCAGACGGAACCCGAATGCCCCCGGGGTGTCAAAGGCAAACCCTCAG
>JAKLLP010000514.1 GCA_023150055.1 Gammaproteobacteria bacterium
GCGACTCACGCCGCGTCAGGCCGAGGGATCCGAGCGCTCCGGAGAAGGCGAGGGCCGAGAGTTCGTCCTCGTGGAGTTCACAGCGCCGCGCCAGTTCTTGCGTGCTTCCGAAGGGACGGAACGAAGCTTCCCTCGCGATCCGCTCCCCGGCGGCCTGCCGGAGGCCTTTCAAGAACCGCATTCCGAGCCGCACGGCTCCCTTCTCGATCCGGCACATCCAACCCGAGTGGGAGACGTCGATCGGCAGGACTGTCACGCCGTGCCGCTGGGAGTCCTTGACGAGAGTTGCCGGGTGGTAGAAGCCCATCGGCCAGGCATTGAGGAGCCCTTTCAGGAACGCCGCGGGGTGGTGGGCCTTCAGGTAGCAGCTCGCGTAGGCGATGAGGGCGAAGCTCGCCGCGTGGGACTCCGGAAATCCGTAGAGCGCGAAGGAGGTGATCGACTTGACGATCTGTTCCTGCGCCTCGCCCGTGATGCCGCGGTTCGTCATCCCGTCGCGCAGCCGCTT
>JAKLLP010000515.1 GCA_023150055.1 Gammaproteobacteria bacterium
GGAGGACATCGACGTGCTGGTGCACGTGGCCAAGCAGTCGCCGGACATCGCCCAGGGCGTCGACACGGGCGGGGCCGGGGACCAGGGCATCATGTACGGATACGCCACGGCCGAGACGGCAGAACTGCTGCCCAAGCCGGTGGTCCTCTCCCATGCCCTCACCAAGCGACTCGCGGACCTGCGACGCCACGACCCGGCCTTCGCCTGGCTGCGTCCCGACGGCAAGGCACAGGTCACCATGGAGGGCAAGCGCCTGCGCTCGGTGCTCGTCTCGACGCAGCATGACGCCGACATGGCCGAAGACGAGATCGAGCTGCTGGTGCGCGAGCATGTCATCCTGCCGGTCGTCGGCGACCTCGCCGGCGTCGAGGTGCTGGTCAATCCCACGGGCCGCTTCGTGCTCGGCGGGTTCACGGCCGACACGGGGCTCACCGGCCGCAAGCTGATGGTCGACACCTACGGCGGGCTCCTGCCGCACGGCGGCGGCGCCTTCTCGGGCAAGGATCCG
>JAKLLP010000516.1 GCA_023150055.1 Gammaproteobacteria bacterium
CCGTCGAAGTACGGCGGGTTCTTCACGTAGGTGGAGTCGGCGCTCCAGGCGTACCGGTCCCCGGCCGGGGCCGGGAGCGAGCGCCACTGCTCGTCGCCGGCGAAGACGTTCGCGTACTGCGCCTGGAACATCTCCCGCTTCACCGAGCGCAGGATCTCGTCCTCCACGTCCTTCGGCGATGGCCAGATGTCGCGGAGGAAGACCGGGCCGTCGGTGCCCAGGCCCAGCGGTTCGCGCTCGAGGTCGATGTCCATGCGGCCGGCGAGCGCGTTGACGCGGCCCTCGAAGTTCCGGTTCCCCGACAGCACGGCGGCCACGACCAGCTGCCCTTCGTCGATCGCCTTCGACACCGGCTCCGGAAGCGGCCCCGAGTTGCCGATGCAGGTGGTGCAGCCGTAGCCGACGACGCCGAAGCCGAGCCGCTCCAGGTCCGGGAGCACGCCCGACTTCGTGAAGTAGTCGGTCACCACCTTGGACCCCGGCGCGAGCGACGTCTTCACCCAC
>JAKLLP010000517.1 GCA_023150055.1 Gammaproteobacteria bacterium
GGGTTTCCGCGTTGACAATTCTCACATCCACGCCAGGCAAAGGCAAACCGACCGATCCAATTCGCCTTTCACCGTTCAACGGATTGGAACAATTCATTCCCGTCTCGGTCATGCCGTAGCGTTCGAGTAATGTATAGCCAAACGTTTGCTGAAAGCCCTTGAAGGTTTCATCTGGCAGGCGATCCGAACCCGAAGTGATGAGCCGCACGCGCGAGAGATCGAATTGATTCGCATTCGGGAGGTCGAGCAATCGTTTGGCGCCGTGCAAGGCAACGAACAACCCGTGTACGTGGAAGATGGGCAGGACGTGGAGGAGAACGTCGTCGGGAGTCCACCCCCATGCCTCGTGCAGAGACTGGAGATTCGAGGCGAGGTTGCCGTGCGTGATTTCCGCGCCTTTGGGCCTGCCGGTGGTGCCGGAGGTGTAGATGATGACGGCGGTGTCATTGAAATCACTGGCAATCGAATAGCCCGGCGCGCCAACCGAGGGCGTCTGAGAA
>JAKLLP010000051.1:0-336 GCA_023150055.1 Gammaproteobacteria bacterium
GTGGGACCGGCGCCCCTACGACCGCATTCTCGTCGACGCGCCCTGCTCGGGCACCGGGGTCATGCGGCGGCACCCGGATATCAAGCTGCTGCGACGGGAAAGCGATATCCCCGCCTTCGCCGTGCGCCAGGCGGAGATCCTCGCCTCGCTCTGGCCGCTGCTGCGTCCCGGTGGACAACTGCTCTATGCGACGTGCTCGATCCTCAGGGCCGAGAACGGCGCGGTCATCACCGGGTTCCTGGCCGCGCACCCGGACGCTGTGCTGCTGGATACGCCGCCGGCGCCATTGCCGGACTGGATGCGTCCGCAGCGGGAAGGCGGCTGGCAGAGCCTGCC
>JAKLLP010000051.1:346-9986 GCA_023150055.1 Gammaproteobacteria bacterium
AATGGCACGGCGCGAGGCCGGGTAACGACGGCAATCGAAAGCCCGCGCACATCCCGGCCCTGTTCCACATGACCACATTGTTCCGGATCTTGCGCGCGTCGGTTGCCAGGGGCTTCACCCTGGCGGCCTTGCTGCTGCTGGCGGCCGCGCACGCCAACGCCGCGGACTTCGAGGTCCGCACGGCCAGCATGGGCCTGTACGACGGGTACTGGAGCATCGATGCCCGCATCGACTATCGCCTGAGCGAGGAGGCAGTCGAGGCGCTGGAAAACGGCGTGACCCTGACCCTGGAGCTGGAGATCGACATCAGGCGGCTGCGCAACTGGTGGCTCGATGAGGGTGTCGTCTCCACCAAGCGCGACTGGCAGCTGAGCTTCGAGCCGTTGTCGCGGCGCTATGTCGTGCGCTATCCGGACGAGCGCGAGCCGACCTCCCATGCGAGCCTGTTCGGTGCGCTCAATGCCATCGGGCGGGTGCAGAGGCTGCCCGTGGCGCCCGCCACGGCCCTCGGCGGCGGCAATGACTACCGCGTTGCGCTGCGCGCGCTCCTCAGCGAGCAGACGCTGCCGGCCGCGCTGCAGTTTCTCGCCTTCTGGGACGGCGGCCTCAGTCTGCAGAGCGAGTGGTACGAGTGGATGCTCTCGCCGTGAAATCGCCCCGCGGTGCGTTGGCGCTTGCCATCGTCGCCAGCCTGGCCGGCCTCGGACTGCTGACCGAGGCGATGCAGAATTCCGGCGCCTTCGGCCGATGGCGGGATCTCATCCTGCTGGTGAACGTGATCGGCGCGCTGGTGCTCGCCGGCGTCCTCCTCGTCAACGTCACCCGCCTGCTGCGCGATCGCCGGCGGCGGACCCCGGGGGCCGCGCTGAAACTGCGCCTGATGCTGGCCTTTGCGGCGATCGCGGCCGTGCCCATGCTGCTGCTGTTCCTGGTTGCCGTGCAGTTTCTCCACAGGGGCATCGAGACCTGGGTGGACGACGAAATCGGGCGTGAACTCGAGCGATCCCTGCGGCTCTCGCAGGCCAACCTCGACGCCGAACTCGAGCGGGCCCTCGGGCGCACCCGCGAGGCCGCCAATCGCCTGGCCCGGCTGCCGGTCGAGCGCATGAGCGAAGCGCTGCCCGCGCTCCGCAGCGCCACCGGCGCCGAGGAGATGAGCGTCTTTGCGAGCGACTATCGCGCGGTCGCCACCGCCGGCGCCCGGGACGACCTGCCGGTGCCGCCGAGCGAGGACATGCTCGAACAGCTGCCGCGCGACGGCAGCTATGCCGCGATCGAGCCGGGCGCTACCGATCGGCTGCGCATGCGCACCGCGGTCCTCATCCGGGTCGGCGCACCCGGAGAAGGGCTGCTGCTGCAGGCGATCTACCCGGTCGAGGGCCCGCTCGGCGACCTGGCCGCATCCGTGCAGCGGGTCTACACCCGTTACGGCGAGGGCGAGTTCCTGCGCGAGCCGCTCGAGACCGGGTTCACCGTGGCCCTGGCGATGGTGCTGCTGCTGGCGTTGTTCACCGCCCTGTATGGCGCCCTGTTGTTCGCGCGCGGCCTGGTGGCGCCGCTGCGCCGCCTCGTCGCCGGCACCCGTGCGGTGGCGGCCGGCCAGCTCGACCTGCGCCTGCCGGTCACCAGCGGTGACGACATCGGCGCGCTGGTGCAGTCGTTCAACGAGATGACCGCGCGTCTCGATGCCGCCCGGGACGAGGCGCAGCGCAACGCCGAGCAGATCGACCGCGCGCGGGCGAGTCTCGCCATCGTGCTGGCGCGCCTGACCAGTGGGGTGATCGCGGTGGACGAGGCCCGCTGCCTGCGCATCGTCAACGATGCGGCGGGAGAAATCCTGCAGGCGGGCCTGAAAGACGCGGCAGGACGAGTTCTTGACGACCTTTCCCGGGCGCATCCGCATCTCGCGGCTTTCTTTGCCGCCTGTGAAGAGCGCAGCCGCGCCTCGCCGGAGGGTTGGCGCGAACAGCTTACGCTGCCGACCGAGGCCGGCGCGCGACGCGTGCTGATGTGCTCGGCCGCGCCGCTGCCGCCGGAGTTCGGCGCCGGCCCCGGCTACGTGCTGGTCTTCGAGGACATCACCGACATGCTCAAGGCGCAGCGCGAGGCCGCGTGGGGCGAGGTCGCGCGGCGGCTGGCCCACGAGATCAAGAACCCGCTCACCCCCATTCAGCTCTCCGCCGAACGCATTCGCCGGCGCTATCTCGCCAGCCTGCCGGCGGGCGAGACCGAATTGCTGGACCGCGCCACCCACACGATCGTGCAGCAGGTCGAGGCGCTGCGTGACATGGTCAACGCCTTCGGAGAATACGCGCGCTCGCCCGAGATCAGCTTTGCGCCGCTGGAGCTCAACCGCCTGGTGAGAGCAGTGGCCGATCTCTATCATGGTCCGCAGCAGCCTGAGATGCGGCTGCAGCTCGACGAGACCATCGGCACCATGGAAGCCGATGGCGGGCGTCTGCGGCAGCTCCTGCACAACCTGATCCGCAACGCCTGCGAGGCGCTCGAGGGCGCCACCGCGCCGCGGGTCGTCATCGAGACCCGGGCGTTCGACAAGGGCGACGCACGTTATGCGGAGATCCTGGTGCAGGACAACGGGCCGGGTATCGATACGGAGCTGCTGGAGACCATGTTCGAGCCTTACGTGACCGGCAAAACGCGCGGCACGGGTCTCGGCCTGGCGATCGCCCGGCGGCTGGTCGAGGAACACGGCGGCAGCATCACCGCCGAGAACATTGCCGGGGGAGGAGCCCGCATAAAAGTCATTCTCCCCGTGAGCCAGGCGGGCAGGGATTCGCAGCCTGACCCGCGAGTACGCCGTGCGGGTGAACGGAGGTAGCCGCCATGCGCAAAGCACACATCCTGGTGGTGGACGACGAAGCGGATATCCGCAACACCATTCAGGAGATCCTCGTGGAGGAAGGTTACGAAGTCAGCACCGCAGCGAACGCCGCCAAGGCCCGGGAGGCGGTGCGCGCCGGGGCACCGGACCTGGTCCTGCTCGACATCTGGATGCCCGACACCGACGGCATCAGCCTGCTCGGTGAATGGCAGAAGGACGGGCACCTGCACTGCCCGGTCGTCATTCTGTCCGGCCACGGCACGGTGGAGACCGCGGTGGAGGCTACCCGTCTCGGTGCCGTGGATTTCGTCGAGAAGCCGCTGTCGCTGAGCAAGCTGCTGCGAACGGTCGACAAGGCGTTGCGCGGCCCGCATTCGGCGGTGCGCGCGGGTCCGCGCCGCGGCTCGTTGCCACCGCTGTTCGCGGCGCTCGGCCGCAGCCGGCGCATGCGCGAGCTCGGCGCACAGGCCGAGCGGCTCGCCGCGCACGACTCCCCGGTGTTGATCGTCGGCGAGTCCGGCTCGGGTCGCAGTTCGCTCGCGCGATTCATTCATGAATCGAGTTCGCGCCGCGACGAGCCATTCGTCGCGGTCGCCGGCGCGAGCCTGATCGAGGCCAATGCGCCCAATCTGCTGCTCGGCGTCGCCGGCGGCAAGGACGACGAGCCCGGCTGCATCGAGCGCGCGGGCGCCGGGACGCTGTTCATCAGCAATGTCGAGGACATGAGCACCGCGGCGCAGGATCTGCTGATCGGCGTGATGGAGACCGGACAGTACGCGCCGCTGGGCTCGGCCGGGCAGAAGCGCTTCGGCAACCGCTTCCTCGGATCCGTGCGGCCAGACACTCTCGCAAACCCCGTCGCCGCGGGGGTGCGCGGTGAACTCATCGAGCGGCTCGGGGCGCTGCGCGTGAGCGTCCCGCCGTTGCGCGACTACACGGAAGACATCTCGGAGCTGCTGCGTTACCTGACCGATGACCTGGTCGAGCGCGAGCGGCTCCCCTACCGCCGGTTCGGCTTCGCCGCGCAGAACCGCCTGCGCAATTATCCATGGCCCGACAACCTGCGTCAGCTGACCGGCCTGGTGCGCCGCCTGCTCGCGGCCGGCGGCGAGGAGGAGGTGAGCCTCGCCGAGGTGGAGCGGGAGCTGCCGCCGGCACCCGGCAAAGAGCAGCCGCTGGTGAAGCAGGACCTGCTGTCGCTGCCGTTGCGCGAAGCGCGCGAGCAGTTCGAGCGCGCCTATCTCACCGAGCAGCTGAGCTTGTGCGGAGGCAAGGTGGGTCAACTCGCCAAGCGGGTCGGCATGGAGCGTACCCATCTGTACCGCAAGCTGCGCTCCCTCGGCGTGGATTTCCGCGGCACCCTGAGTGACGATTGAGAGCAGTGCGGACTGCGCTGACCTCTCGCCGCGAACGGGCGCCGCATGCCTGATCCGCAGCAACTTCTCACGATCCTGCTCTGGAGCGTCGCGGTGCTGCTGGTGCTCGGTGGCCTCGCGGGGCTGCTCCTGCCGGTATTGCCGGGTGGGCCGCTGCTGCTCGGCGGTCTCGTCATGGCCGCCTGGATCGAGGAATTCGCGTACGTCGGTGTCGCGACCATCGGCGTGCTCGTGGTGCTGACGCTGCTCACTTACCTCGCCGATTTCGCCGCCGGCGCACTGGGGGCGAGGCGCTACGGCGCCTCGCCGCGGGCGGTCGCCGGCGCGACGCTCGGCGCGTTGCTCGGGCTCATCCTCGGGTTGCCGGGCGTGCTGCTCGGGCCGTTCGTCGGCGCAGTGCTCGGCGAGATCTCGGCGCGTCGCTCGCTGCAGGAGGCCGGACGCGCCGGCATCGGGGCCACGCTCGGCCTGGCGCTCGGCGTGGCGGCCAAGCTGGCGCTGGCGTTCGCGATGATCGGGATCTACGCGCTCGCGAGGTTCTTCTGAACGCCGCGCTTCAGGATGCCGCCGGCTGCAGGTAGCCCCGGAACGCCGGCGGCAGCGCCGCGACATCGACCTCGGCAAGGTCTGCCGGGCGCGGTGCGGAGCTGTAGGTATTCCAGAAGACCACCCGCTTGTCGGCCAGGCGTCCGGCGCGCGCATCGGCGATCAGCGCGGCGAAGGCCTTGCCGGTATAGGTCGTCTCGAGTGTCACCCCGCCCACGTCGTGCATCAGCGTGAGGGCTTCGCGCGCTTCGGGCGTGACCGCCGCATAGCCGGCGCCGAGAAACCCGCCGCGCAACTCGAGGTTGCGCATCGGCTCGTCGATCACCGGAAAGCGCGGGTCCCGCGCGGTGAGTTCCCGGTTGGTTTCGACGAGCAAGGCCTCGACGTGAGCGGCGGCGCCTTGCCCGTACGGCACGACGCGCGGCGCGACGATGCGCGTCTCGAGTCCCGCCACCCGCAGGCCGAGGGTCAGGCCGATCGCCGTGCCCATGGTGCCCCCGGCTACATAAAGGTAGTCCGGGGTTGCGCCGGCGCCCAGCTGGCCGGCGAGCTCGAGGCCGGCGGCGACGAAACCCGCGGCACCGCGCCAGTTGGAACCTCCCCAGGGGATTTCGTACACGCCCTGCGCGCCGCGCGGATGGGCCGCGCCGATCGCCGCGGCGACGTTGCCGCTGTCGTTGAAGCTGCGGGCCGGGTGCAGCCGTGTGCCGACGCGCAGGTGATGGCGCAACGTCGCGGCCACATAGGGCGTGAGCGCCTGGTCGAGCAGCACGGCGTGGCAGCCGAGCCCGAGCCGGGTCGCGAAAATCGCGGTGGCGAGCGCGTGATTGGAGCCGACCGAGCCATAGGTCACGACCGCATCGCAGCCGCTCGCGAGCGCGTGGGCCAGCAGGTACTCGAGCTTGCGGACTTTGTTGCCGCCGTAGAGCGGCGAGGTCAGGTCATCGCGCTTGATGGCGAGCGAGCCGATGCCGAGCGCCGCGCCAAGCGCCGGCGCCGCGTCGAGAGGTGTGGGCAGCGCCGAAAAGCTGATGCGCGGCAGGGCCTCGGCGAGTGCCGGGAAGGCCGCCTGCAGGGCATCGGCGCTCATTCGCCCACCCGGATCACGAGAAAGTCGATGCCGGCCTCGCGCAGGCGGGTGCGGTTGCGGTTGAGCTCGTCGAGGTCCTCGATGGGCCCGATGCGCACGCGATGAAACTGCCGCTGATCGACGCTGATCTCCTGGATCTGCGAGCGGATGCCGAGCAGGGCGAGCCGCGCCTTGACCTTGTCGGCATCGGCAAAGGCCGCATAGGACCCGGCCTGCAGCACGTAGACACCGGGCGCCTGGAGCGGCGCAGGCGACTTGCCGGCGCGTCGGTCGGCGTCGGGCTCCGGCACGACCACCTCGGCCTCCTCGAGCATCTCGTAGAACTCGAAGCGCTTCTCCGCGGGTGCGGTGCCCGGTCTCGGCGTGGGCCTGGGCGCGGGACGCGTTTCGGCAGGTTGCGCAGCGGGCGCAGCGCGCGAGGCGAGCTTGTCGCGGATATAGATCGTGCTCGTTACCGCTGCTGCGCCGGCCGCAAGGCCGATGAGCAACAACGCCCAGCCGGGTGTGCCGCCCTTGCGGCGGCGTGTGCCGGCCGCCGGCCGCCGGCGGCGATTGCGCGCGCTCACCGCCCGGCCTCGCCGCTCACATTAGCTCCAGCGACCGGATGCCGAGCAGGCGCAGGCCGCTGGCGAGCACCGCCTGGGCCGCGCCGACCAGCTCGAGGCGAAAACCCGTGGTGAGCGGCTCGGCGCCGTCGATCACGGTGTGCCGGTTGTAAAAAGCGTTGAAGGCGCTGGCGAGCGTGTGCAGGTACTGGGAGATCTCATGCGGCTCGCGTCCCTCGGCGGCGCGCTCGACGGCCGCCCCGAAACCGCGCAGGACGAGCACCAGTGCCCATTCCTCGTCGGCGAGCGTGGCCGGGGTCGGCGCGGGCCCGCCGGTGGTCGCGAGGCCCTGCGCGGCAGCCTTGCGGAAGATGCCGCACATGCGCGCATGGCAGTACTGCAGGTAGGGGCCGGTATTGCCCTCGAACTGCAACACCGAGTCCCAGTCGAAGGTGATGTCGGACATCCGCCGCGAGGACACGTCGAAGTAAAGCAGTGCCGCCTGCCCGACGCTTTCGCTGATGCGCTCGAGCTCCTCTTCGGGCAGCTCGGGAAAAGCCCGCGGATTGGCGGCGGATTTCTCCTCGCGCACGCGCCGGGCACGGTCGCGGGCCTCGTCGAGCACGTCTTCGAGCCACACGGCTTCGCCCTTGCGGGTGGACATGCCGCGCACGTAGCCGAAGCTCACGTTCTCGCAGGTCTGCGGCCAGCGGCTCTCCCAGCCCTCCGCCTCGGCGAGCTTGCCGAGCGCGGCGAACACCTGCGCGAAATGGTCCTCCTGGCGGGAGACCACGTAGATGTTGGCCGAAAAGCCGTAACGCTCGAAGCGGTCGAGCGCTTCGGCACAGTCGCGCGCCGCGTAGGTGGATGCCCCGTCGGATTTTCTCAGCATCATCGGCGCGAGTTCGCGGCCGAGCACGTCGCTGACCGGCACGACGAGCGCGCCCTCGGACTCCACGGCCACCGAGGCGCGCCTGAACCGCTCGATCACCGCCTCGACGAGGTGGTTTACGGAGGCTTCGCCCTCGTAGCTGTCGAAGCCGATGCCGAGCCGCTCGTAGGTCCGCATGAAGCCCGCGAGCGAGAGTTCCCGGAACTGCTGCCAGAGCGCGGCGATGTCCGGGTCACCCTGCTCGAGGCGCAGGAACAGGTGCCGGGCCTGCTCGCGCACGCCGGGGTCGGTCTCGCTTTCCTTGTATGCGCGCACGTACAGCTCGACGAGGTACTCGATCGCCCTTTGGCGCAGCGCATGCAGGTCGCCCCATTTCTGCCAGGCGTAGATCACGAAGCCGAACTGCGTACCCCAGTCGCCGATGTAGTTCTTGCGCACTACGCGGTAACCGAGGAAGGAGAAGATACGGGCGAGATCGGCACCGATATTGGTCGAGCGCAGGTGGCCGAAATGAAACGGCTTGGCGATGTTGGGCGCGGAAAAGTCGAGCACGATGACCTGGCCGCCGCCGAGGTTGCGGCTGCCGTAGCGCTCCGGGTCCCCGGCGATGGCCCCGAGTACCTGGCGGGCCGCTGCCGCGCGGTCGAGGTACAGGTTGACATAGGGTCCCTGCGCCACCGCCCGCTCGATCAGGGTGTCGGCGGTGATACGGCTGGCCAGGTCGGCGGCAATCTTCGCCGGCGCTGCCCGCAGCTGGCGGGCGAGCTGGAAGCAGGGAAAGGCGAGGTCGCCCAGGGCGAGACTGGGCGGCTCGGTGAGCGCGCGCTCGATCTCGGGCAGGTGCTCGGGCGCATAGCCGAGCGCGGCGCCAAGCGCCCGGGCGACGTGAGCGGTGATCGGCATGGCGGGGATTATACGAGAGGATGCTCGAGCGGCCCGCTCAGAGGCGGTTCTGACCGCGGCGCTTGCTTTCCCAGAGGCGGTAGGAAAAGGCGCCGTAAAAGGCGGTGGTCGTGCTGTCGGTGAACAGCGGGCTGTCGTCGTTGCTCGCGCCCCGATGGAAGCCCTGGCGCAGGCCCGCAAAAAACTCCAGCCGGTCCGTCAGTGGCTGGCGGATCGAGAGCGTCACGTCCGTGCCGAGGTAACCGGCGTCGGCATCGAAGGCGAGCCGTTCGGCGGTCGCAAACTGCGGCGCCACCCCGTAGTAATAGTCCATGTAGTTGCTGGTGGCGAACGTCGGCGTGACCCGCAGCTTCAGCTGTTGGCGGGGGAGGCCGAGATCGCGCGTGATCTTGAACTCCGGGGAAAAGACGACCCCCTGCCAGCTCGGATCGAGTCCGTCCCAGGACCACGCCCCGCGCAGTTGCAGGGCGAGGTAGGAATTGGTGTCGAGCCAGCCGCCCTCGACGTACTGCCACTCCAGCTGCGGGCCGAACTCCAGCAGCAGGTCGAGGTCGGGCATGCCGCGGCGGGCCTCGATGTCTTCGCTGTCGGAGCCGAAGATGAGATCGAAGTCGATGTCGAGCCGGACCCGTTCGCGCCGGAAGATCTGGCCGCGGATCGGCTTCTCGTTCGTCTCGAATAGACGCAGCACCTTGCCGCGGTAGACGGGGATCGGCAGCGGAATCAGGTCGAACTGCGTTTCCTCCGAGGCCGGGTAGGAGGGCCCGCTGCGCCCGAAGGCGGCGAGGTTCAGTTCCCAGAGCGCGCCGGTCGCCGTTTCCGCTGCGGCCACGGGCGAGCTGAGCAGCACGGCGGTGAGGGCCGGAGCCAGAAACCTTGGCAGTCGCATGCCCACAGTATCGACGCTTCGGCGGCGGCGGTCACGCGCGCTGCCGGGCCGTCCGCCACACGGAGCGGCAACCGGGCGCCGACGGCTTCAGAACAACTCTACCGGATCGACATCGAGCGACCAGCGGGTGCGGCTCGCCTCGGGCAGAGCGCTGATCAGCGGGCGCCAGGCGGTGAGGAACTGCTGCAGCTTCGCCCGGTGGGTGGTCTCGACGAGGAGCTGCGCTCGATAGCGGCCGGCGCGCTTTTCCATGGGTGCGCTGGCCGGTCCGAGCAGGCGCACCTGCGCCTCGCCGAGCGTCTTGCCGGCGCCGCAGGCCGCCTCGAGGAAGCGCATGGCCGGTGCGCGCTCCGGCGCCTCTGCGCGCAGGAGTGCGAGGTGGCTGAACGGCGGCCAGCCCGCCGCGCGGCGTTCCTCCAGCGCCGCTTCGCCGAAACGCTCGTAACCCTCCCGCACGAGGAGCTGCAGCAACGGGTGGTCGGGGAACAGCGTCTGGATGTACACCTCGCCCGGCCGCTCGCCGCGCCCGGCGCGACCGGCCACCTGCACGATGGTCT
>JAKLLP010000052.1:0-266 GCA_023150055.1 Gammaproteobacteria bacterium
CTCGAAGCGCGGGCGATCGACGAAGAAGTAGTCCTTGCCATCCACTTCGCCGGCGCGCGGCGGGCGCGTCGTGTACGACACGGAGAAGCGCAGGTCGGGGTCTGCGGCCAGAAGCGCCCGCGTGAGCGTGGTCTTGCCGGCGCCGGAGGGCGCAGTGATGACGAAAAGTCTGCCTTGTTTCATATGGCTGTCGGACTGACTTGCAGCATTAGCCGCCGTGTTGAGTCTGACTGTTTCTAGGGGATGCGCTTACTCGTTTCATGACC
>JAKLLP010000052.1:276-9928 GCA_023150055.1 Gammaproteobacteria bacterium
CTTGATAGGTTGGCTGGCCATCGCATTCGCCATACTCAGTCGTTTTCGCACTTCCCTGATATTGGAAGGAGTTGACCCGGCAACTGCCAGCTTGGCTGCGAGCCTTTCCGCGCCTGAATGCCGCTTGCCAGTCGATTGGCAAAATGGCAGGCGATCATCGCCGGGAAAACTCAGGGGGTTATTGCGGGTTTATCCACCGTAATCGAATCATCAGCCGAACATAGGGACGCTGATGATGTCGGTGACAAGGGAACAAAGACCACTTTCGCGTCGGCTCGTCATCCTGGTCGGAGATGAGGTAGAAAATCCATGCTTCCTAAAATCGATAATGTACGCCGGTTGCACATCGGCGGCCGGCAGCCGAGGGAAGGATGGGAAATTTTCGATGCCATCGCCGCCGACCATGTGGACCACCTGGGTAACGCACGCAACCTGAAGCGTTTCCCAGACGGGACTTTTGCCGAGCTATACGCCAGCCACGTGCTGGAGCACTTTGATTACAAGCACGAGGTGCCCGAGGTTTTACGGGAATGGCACCGTGTTCTAACGGCCGGCGGTGCCCTGTATGTCAGTGTCCCCGACATGGAACGTTTGTGTCACCTTTACCTGACGCCACGGCTGGCTTCAGCGGAGCGTCTCAAGCTCCTTGAGATGTTTTTCGGCGACCACATCGACGATTTTTCTTATCATCTTGCGGGATTCGACGAAGCGCTCCTCCTGGAGCAGTTGCGCCAGGCGGGTTACCACTCCTTCCGGCGGGTTCACTCTTTCGATTTGTTCGAGGACAGCAGCGTCATGCAGGTCTTCGGCATGCCCGTATCGCTGAATCTGATTGCCAGGAAATGACGGCCGCCGCCGCACAATAAGTTCAGGTGACTGTCGTTACACGTTGCGGCTGCCTACACGCTCTGCCTGAATACCCCGCGCTCATGTGAAGTTTTCCACATGGGGCAACGGAGCCGCATTTTCACCAAACCTTCGCTTCAGAATCTGACCGGCTTCAATGTCAGTTTCGATTCTGGCGGTGCCGCGCCCTGGAAGCATCTGGCGGAGAAGGCGGTACGGCGGACGGCGCTTTGCCCTTCTCCGAGTGGCTGGACGGGTTGCGCGACGGCATGGCCCGCGTGCGAATCGCCAGGCGCCTGACACGGCTGCAGGCGGGCCTCCAGGGCGACTGCAAGTCAGTCGGCGGCGGCGTGATCGAGCTGCGTGAGGATTACGGACCGGGCTACCGCGTCTATTGCGCCCGCCACGGCTCCGCGTTGATCGTGCTGCTGGCCGGCGGCGACAAGCGAACACAGCAGAAGGACATCGAACGTGCCCAAGGCCACTGGCAGGACTGGAAGCAGCGCAAAGCGCGGTAAGACCCCCGCGTCTGTGCCATTCCGTGCGGCGGATCATCTCAAGACCGACGCCGAGCGTGCGGCTTATCTCGAAGCCCTGCTCGAAGACGGCGACAGCCGCGTGATTACCCTCGGCCTGCGCGAGCTGGCCGAGTCCGTCGGCGGCATGGCTGTAATCGCAGTGCGCACCGGCCTGTCACGCGAGACGCTCTACCGCACGCTGTCGCCCACGGGAAATCCGCGCCTCGATACGCTCTCCGCACTGCTGCACGCCCTGGGCCTGCGCCTGTCCGTGACACCCGCAGGACGCGACGCCACGCGCTGACCTGAACACCCCCGTTGGCTTCGGTTGCAGAGCGCACGGCGCAACTGTTCCGATACACCATGGAGTTCAGGCGCCCGCCTTTGCGGGGCAGCCGGGGCTCGAAGTAGGCGACGCCCGCCCGCCTGCTCGCTATCGGATGAATCCCGGCTGCGGATCCAGCTACACCTCGACTGCCGATAGAGGCGCACGATGGGCGGAGGACCAGGCTGGACGTTGGCAGACGGTTCTGGAGCAAACACCCAACAACTCAGCGGTTTGACGTATCTCTCGTCGATTTTCGTGGCGGTCTCTGCAAGCTACTCCACGTTCTGCACCTGCTCGCGCATCTGCTCGATGAGCACCTTCAGTTCGACGGCCTCGCGGGTGGTGTCGCTGTCGGCGGATTTCGAGGCGAGCGTGTTGGCTTCGCGGTTGAACTCCTGCAGCAGGAAGTCCAGGCGCCGTCCGGCGGCCTCTTCGCCTTTGCTCATGGCGGCGCGAAACTCGATGACGTGGCTGCGTAGCCGGTCGAGTTCTTCGCTGACGTCGAGTTTCTGCGCGACGATGACGATTTCCTGCTCGAGCCGCTGCGGGTCGAGCGTCGCAACGAGGCTGCGGACCCGCTCGGCGAGTTTCTCGCGGATCGCGGCGAGCACTTCCGGGACGCGCTGCTCGACGGTGTCGATACGGGTGAGGATCTCGGCGCAGCGCGATTCCAGCAGTTCCCGCAGCCGGGCGCCTTCGCGCTCGCGGCTCTCGCCGATTTCACCGACCGCCCGGCCGAGGGTTTCCAGCGCCAGCGGGAACAATGTCTCGTGTCGTGTCTCCGGCTCCTGCAGCACGCCGGGCCAGCGCAGGATGTCGACCGGGTTGATCGGCGCGGCGTTGGCGATTTTCCCGGCGAGTGCCCCGGCATGGCCGAGCAATTCCTGAGCGAAGCCGAGATTGAGCGCGCCCTGCGCCGGGCGGGCGGCGCCTTCGGTACGCAATGACAGTGTCGCATCGACCTTGCCGCGGCGGATGCCGGCCGCGATCACCTGGCGCGCTTCGGCTTCTATTGCCCGGAAGGCTTCCGGCAACCGGAGCTGGACCTCGAGGTAACGGTGATTGACGGAGCGCAGTTCCCAGAGCAGGCGCCCGCCGGGCGATTGGGTGTCGCTGCGGGCGAAGCCCGTCATGCTTCTTATCATATGGATGGCAGCTCGTTGGTCGGGCGCGCCACAAGATGGCTCCGCGATGACGCAATATGGAAATAATCAGGTGCGGGCCCCATGTCCGCAGCTTACACTCAAGCGCTGGAAAGCTGGCGGAATTATGCCGACCGGACAAGGGTCATCGCGCTCATGGGTACGCGGGGCGTGGTCGCAGTCGTCGCGGATGTATGGTCAGGGGATCGAAGTTGCAGGTGGAGCTGGCGGAACTGAGCCTGATTGGCGACCGCGAGGAGAACCAGGATCGCGTAGCGATCGGCCATAGCCCGTCCACCGCGCTGCTGCTCGCGGTGGACGGCATGGGTGGCCACGCCGATGGCGCCCGGGCGGCCGGAGTCGCCACGCAGACGATCGTCGAGGCTTTCCGGCGCATCAACCAGCCGGTTTTCGACCCGCAGGGCTTTCTCCACCAACTCGTCGGCAAGGCCCACGCGCAGCTCGTGAAGCTCGGCGCGGAACTGCGCATCGAGGCGCGTCCGCGTGCGACCTGTGCGCTCTGCCTCGTGCAGGACGGTTTTTCCTACTGGGCGCACGTCGGCGACAGCCGTATCTATCACCTGCGGAATGGTCAGGTGCATGAGCGCACGCGCGACCACAGTCACGTGGAACTGCTGTTGCAGGAAGGGCTCATCACCGAGGACGAGATCAGTGATCACCCGATGCGGAATTTCGTGGAGAGCTGTCTTGGCGGCAACTTTGCCCTGCCCGGCATGACCGTCACGGCACCGCACCGGCTGCAGCAGGGCGACCTGCTGCTGGTGTGTACCGATGGTTTCTGGACGGGCGTCGCCGACACGGAAATCGGCGGTCTGTGTGCCGGGGGCGAGAACCTCGATACCGGCCTGCGCCGCCTCGGCGACCAGGCGGTACGCTCCAATAACCCCTTCAGCGACAACACCTCCGCGGCAGCGCTGCGCTGGCTCGGCTAGTGTGGCGTCCCGCAAGTAACTTGCTGCCCATGACCGCCCTTGCGGCGGGGGGCTCCGCCGTCGCTCCCCGATACTCGCTTTGGGCGGAGACCCCCGCCTCCGGGCGGTCCGCCCGTCACAGACCGTCAATGTACTTGCGGGACGCCACACTAGCGCGCACCGGCGAACATGGACGCCGCTCCGGGCAGGCCGCATCATAGCCGCAGGGCCGGCATTGTCCCCGGCCACCGGAGAGACGAGGCCACCATGGCACAACGAAAGATCCAGCAACGCATCGAACCCACCCTGGCCCCGGATGATCCGCTGACCGTGCGCAAACCCGCCGCCGCAGCGGCGCACGGCGCACAGGCAGTCGAGGCGGAGGTCACCGCCGTCATCCATGCCACGGCGGAGGCCTGGAACTCCCAGGATTACTCCCGGGTGCTTGCGCTCTGGGACCCGGGCGAGGCGTTGCCGTTCTACCTCGCCGAGGAACAGGAGGACTGGTTCATCGGCTGGGAGAAACTGCGCGCCTACCTCGACCCGCCCCACCCGAGCCCCGCCGTGCAGGGCATCCGCGAGGAGATGCGTGACATTCGCGTCAAGCAGATAGGTCCCGACCTCGCGCTCGCCGCATGGTGGATGCACTTCGAGATGAAGATCATCGGCCGCAAACCGATCGGCGAGGAAGTGCGGGTGAGCGCGGTGCTGCGCCGAACGAGTGCCGGGTGGCGCTACATCCACTGGGCCGAGTCGCCCATGACCGGCGTGATGTACATGCAGAAGCTCATGGAGCGCGACGTGGACGAGGCGAAGTTCGGTCCCATGGTCGAGCGGCGCAGGAAACAGGGGCAGACGCGCCGCTGAGTCTTCACGGCAGCCGGGCGGCCAGCGCGGCACGCCAGTCGAACAGGCGACACAGCGCCGCGAGACCTGCCGCGAACTGATCGGCCTCGGCGTCGAACGCTCGCCGGGGATCCTCGCCGGCCGCCGCCGCACCGCAGAGGCGGTCGAGCAGCGCCGCGAGCGCGGCGGTACCGGGCAGCATTGCCAGGTTCGCGATGAGCGCGCGTTGCCTTGGCAGGGCCAGCGTGTCGAGCCGCGCCCCGAGCACCGCGCCGTTGCGCTCCCGCGCGGCGGCAATGGCCCGCAGCAGGGTCGCGGCGTCGAACACCAGTTGGGCCCGCTCACAGCGCTCCATGAAACGCTCGTCACCAAGGCGCGCCGAGGCGATAGCCAGCGCACGCATGAGCGCCCGGCCTTCGCCACCGGCCGATGCCTGCGGCAAGCCCTGTGGATCGAGCCGGAACGGGGCAAGACGCGCGCCCACCACGTGCTGGCGCGACAGCCGCACCTCGAGCAGCACCGATCGGTCTGACCAGGGGTGTCCGTCCTGCATGTAAGGCGTGCGCGGGAACAGCGCGTTGCCGAGTCCGTAAGCGATGAGTCCATCGTCGTGGCGCTCGAGGCCCATGGGCACGTGGGCGTGATGACAGAGCACCAGGCGGGCACCGCGGTGAATCAGCGCACGGGCGAGATCGCGATGACGACGCAGCGGGTGCAGGCGGAATTCATAACCCCAGTGCAGCTGCACGACGAGCACATCGACCGCGGCCGCCGCCACGGCGACCTCATCGAGCATGCGCTCCGGGACGGCGAGCGCCGGGCGGCTGCCGCCATGGCTGGCAACCGGTGCATGATCGTCGCAATAACCGAGGAAGCCGAGCCGAAGGCCCCCCGCCGCCCGTACCAGGAGCCGGGAAGCCGCGCCGTGGCCGGCTACCCCGCAGACCGCGAGACCTGCTTCCTCCAGCCGCCCGACCGACTCGGCGAAACCGGCCTCACCGGCATCGAGCGCGTGATTACCCGCGACGTTCACCACCCCGATTCCTGCCGCACGCAACAGCCCGGGCGCCTCCGGCGTGGCGCGCAGGGCGCTGCCCAGCGGCCCGGCCGGTGTGGCGACGGTTGCCACCGGCGCCTCGAGGTTGCAGCAGGCGACGTCCGCGCGTTCGAGCGCGGCCGCCAGCCCGGCAAAAACGTGACCAGGCGCGGGCGGCGGCTCCCTCGGGAACACGTCACCGAGCGCAGCCAGCGTCACGGCACCTGGCATCCCGGGCTCCTGCCACTGCAGGGCAACGGCTCGTCCAACCGGCCAGGCGAGGCGTGCGCGCTCGATGGCGCGCAGCGCGCGCCACGGCAACGGCAGGCAGTCGTGCAGGTACATACGAGGCTCAGTCCGGGAGCGGGAACGCTGACGGCCGCATGGGATACAGTGCCGTTTCCTGGAACGGCCCTTACCTTATCATGGCGTCCTACACCAGGCCCCGCCGCGCTTCCCAACGGACATGAGCATCGAACGTCAGACTCTGACCGCGCTCAAGTGGGCCGGGCTCGCCAAGCTGGCGAGCCAGGTGATCAGCTGGGCGGCCACGCTGGTGGTCATCCGCCTGCTGCACCCGGAGGACTACGGCCTGATGGCCATCGTCTCGGTGGTGATCGGCATCCTCGCCAACATCGCCGAACTCGGCATCGGCGCCGCCGTGGTGCAGGCACCGAAGATCGACGAGCGGGACCTGGCGAAAATCAGCGGACTGATCACGCTCAGCAACCTGGGGATCTTCCTGCTGCTCGTGCTCGGCGCCCCGCTGGTGGCGCTCGCCTTCCAGGAGCCGCGGCTCACGCTGCTGGTGCAGGTGGCCGCCGCGCAGATGCCGATCAGCTCGCTCGGTGCCCTGCGCCAGGCGCTCGCCGAGCGCGAACTGGACTTCGCCTGGCTCGCCCGCGTCGAACTCGGGGCGGCGCTGAGTTCCACCCTCACCGGCATCACGCTGGCGCTCGCCGGCGCCGGCGTCTGGGCGCTGGTGTATGCCAGCCTGGTGATGGCGGCGATGCGCAGCCTGCTGCTCGTCCGTCGCGGGGTGATCTGGCCGTCGTTCCGGCTGGCCGGCGTGGGCCGCTTCCTGCCCGTGGGCGGCTCGGTGATGTTCAGCCGCCTCGCCTGGCAGCTGATTTCCCAGTCGGACGTACTGATCGGTGCGCGCCGCCTCGGTTCGGAGGCGATCGGCACCTATTCCGTGGCGCTGCACCTGGCCACGCTGCCGATGCAGAAGGTCATGGGCATCATCAACTCCGTCGCCCTGCCGGCGGTCGCAAAACTGCAGGGTGAGCCCGAGCGGCTGCGGGCGCGGCTGCTTTATGCCACCCGCATGATGACCGTCATCAGCGTACCAACGCTCTGGGGACTCTCCGCGATCGGCCCGGAGCTGGTCCGGGTCGTGCTGGGCCCGAAGTGGCATGCGGCCATCATGCCGGTGCAGTTGCTGAGCCTGATCGTGCCGCTACGGATGATCCAGACGATTTTTTCCACGGCCATCATCGGTGCGGGCAAGGCAGCATTGAATATTTACACGACCGTCATCAGCGGAATCGTCCTGCCCACCTCGTTCTACCTCGGCACCCTGTGGGGCGCAAACGGCCTGGCGGCATCCTGGCTGGTGGCCGTGCCGCTGTCGTTCGGCCTGAATTTCTGGCGGATCAACCGGGTATTCGGCACCCGCCGCATCGACATCTGGCGAGCCGTATGGAAGCCCGTGGTAGCCGGTGCTGCGATGTATCTGGCCGTCAGTCTCGCACGCCGGGGGCTGGGCGACCTGTCCGACCTCGCCCGCCTGCCGCTGCTGATCGGCACGGGCGCCCTCACCTACATGGCCGTGCTGCAGCCCCTCGACCGTGCCGTGCGCCAGGACCTGATGATCCTCATGCGGGAAAAACGTGCCTGAGCGGGCCAGAACATGTGAACTCGTTCACAGCTGGAGGCTGCGCAGCGCGATGCCGCTTGCCGATCGTGCGCGAGTTCGTATCCTGTCGAGCAGGGTTATAACGACACTAACGAACCACCTGCCCCCGGACCTGACCAGCTCATGACCAGCGCAGAACTCGCCACCCCCGGGGCCCGCGGCCTTCACCACCGGCGCACGGCAACCGCGGGGGAACCCGGACACGAGGACGGCAGCCGCCGCCCGCCCGAGCCGGTGCGCGAGTACCTTAACGCGATCGTCGCCGATCTCGCCGCCACCGAGCTGCGATGCGAGCCGGTGGCCGCCGCCCGGCTGCCCGAACTCATCTTCGGGCTGCAGACCGGGCGCGAGTTCTGCTATCTCAGCCGCGCCCGTGTCGCGCCTTATCGCGAGGCCGCCTGCGCGCAGATCGCCCGCGACATTGCGCGCGGCGAGCCGGTGCATTACTGCCTCGACATCGGCGGTGGCTACCACGCGAGCCTGCGCCCGGGCACCGATGCCCTGTGCTTCGCGCCCGGTCTCGGCGAACTGCTGCTGCTGCGCCAGATCAGCCGCTTCGACGCCGGCGTGCGCCGTCTCTACCCGCCCGGCACCCGGTTCTCGCTCGTGATCGACAACCTCGTCGCCTGGTTCGTCAACGATATCCCCACCGAGCGCACCGGCGCCTACTGCGCGAAGCTGCGTGAACTCATCGCCCAGCTCGCCCTGGCCCCTGGCATCGAGCTCTGGGTGGAGTCCGAGCACCTGACCACCAGCGAGTTCGAGCGCCGGCGCGGAGCCTTCCACGCCGCGCCCTGTGCCGATGACCTGAGCTGCAAAGACCACGACACCGTCGCGCGTTTTCTTGGCCGCGCCTGCGGGAGCGACGAGGTCGCCGAACGTACGGCCCGGTATCGCGCAATCACCGGAGTGTCTTCCGAACTGATCGGCAGCCGCCTCGATGGGCTGCGCATGACCCAGCGGGCAACGCCGGAGACCATCTGTTTCCGGCCTTTCCCCGGCGCCGACTCGCGGATTCAAAGCGGTGAGGTGGCGCTGCGGGTAACGGGCGGGAAGCCGGTCGTGCCGATGCTCCTCACCAGTCACAATCAGCACCTTTATGACTGGTACCGGGTGGGCTTTCCGGATATGTTGCCGCCAGCAATCGGGCCGGTAATATGCGCTGAGCCAGCCAGCCGCTCCACCGCCTGACGAATCGAATCTCTGACAAGCCCGCACTATTCATGTTCGCGTGGTTACTCATGGGCCTACATGAATAGTGCGGGCTAAGGGGGCGGTGGCGCCTTGAGCGCGTTACGTATCGGCTTCAGCTGGCCGCGGCCCCTGCCGGAGTCGCTGACCGACAATTTCTTCCTCGGCGCCTGGCACCCGCAGAAGGAGCTGTCCGTGCGCTGGCGCGGCGAGCCGCCCACGCGGATCGCCACGCTGAGCGGGCGCAACTGGACACTGGCAAGCGCCGTTTCGCCCCTGCACCCCTCGCAGGGCGCGCTCGTCCACGAATCGACCGACTCGCGCACCGCGCTCGCCTTCCGTGGCTATGTCCTCACTCCGGCGCTCCACTCCTACTCGGCCAGCCGTGACATGCTCGGTTACTGGGAGCGAGACCCCTGGCGCGAACACAATGGCGTGTTTGCCGTCGCCCGCATCGCCGACGATGGCGCTAGCCTGCTGCTCGCCACCGACCTGCTCGGCTTCGCGCCGCTGTATTACACGCGCCTCGACGGCGGCGTGATCTTCTCGACCAATCCACGCTTCCTGGTGTCGGGTGACAGCAGCAGTGACCTGCTCGCCTGGCGCGGACTGCTGGAAAGCGGCTTCGTCGCCTCGGAACGCTCGCTCAGGACCGGCGTGCACCGCCTGCCGGCGGGCAAGGCCCTGGTGGCGGCCGGCGATTCTCTCAGGCTGTCCAGCTGGCTCGAACTCGATGACCTGCCGAAAGGCGAGCGGCCACTCGATGCCGCAGGGATCGCCGACGTGGAACGGGTCTTCCACGAGGCGATGGACCGCTGCCTTGCGCTTACAGGCCTCGACGTCGTGCTGCCACTGAGCAGCGGCCACGACAGCCGCCGGATACTGTCCTCGCTGC
>JAKLLP010000053.1 GCA_023150055.1 Gammaproteobacteria bacterium
CCCAGGCGTGTGCTTCAGTTCGCCAGGTGAGGATCAGCCGGTTGGTGAACAACCAGTCGTAGTCGGCCTGCAGACGCGCGCCGACCTGCCCGCGCTCGCCGGCATATGCCGTCGCCTCGACATGGAACCACTGCGGCGCGAGCCCCTGCACGCCAAACGCGGCATAGGTTCGCGCTGGCCCGGGGCCAACGTCGTGACGCACACCGGCGACGAGATCCCACCAGGCTGCCACGGGGCGGCCGTAGAGAATCTCGGTTTGCGCCTCTCCGGAACTGCCGGATGCTCGCTCGCCCTCGCTGCGCAGCCAGAGCCGGTTCATGGAGTATCCGGCCCATGCGGTGGCATCCCACTTCAGCGCATCGTCGCCGGACCCGCCCTGCCACTCGAACTGCTCGGCGAGAAGCATTGCGGTGAGCGGATCGTGCTCCATGTGCGCGTGCAGATCCGTGCCGGACACGTCCGGGAACGCCGCAGCGCGCGCCTCGGGCGTGACGGGTGGCAGCGGTTCGGCCGCCCTGGCCGGTGCGAGAACCGCGAGGCAGCCGAGTGTCATGGCGAACCAATTCAGCGCGCTTCGCTCAACCATGACGGCCCTCCTCGTCCACGATGACAGCCAGCATCATGCTGTTCTCCATGTGCAGCATGAGGTGGCAGTGGAACGGCCAGCGGCCGAGGGCATCTGCTGTCACGCGGAAGGAGTTCACGTGACCCGGCTTCACGCTCACGGTGTGCTTGCGCACCTTGAAGCCGCCCTGCTCGTCCTCGAGATCGGACCACATGCCGTGCAGGTGGATCGGGTGCTCCATCATGCCGTCGTTCACCAGCACGATGCGCAGGCGCTCACCGTAGTTGAACCGCAGCGGCTCGGCTTCCATGAACCCGACGCCGTTGAACGACCAGAGATACCGGTCCATGTGCCCGGTGAGATGCAGCTCGATGCTGCGCCCCGGGTCACGCCCGTCCGGATCAGGAAATATGCTCGTCAGGTCCGCATAGGTCAGTACACGCCGGCCGTTGTCGCGCAGACCGACGCCGGGATCGTCGAGGCGCGCAGTCGGCGTGCCGGTGCGCATGTCCACGGTGGGTCCAAACTCCGCCGGCGCATGCGTGATTCCCTTCGGCAGCACGGCGATGGCGCTCATTGCGCTCATCGCCGCCATGTCGTGCCCGGCGTGCTCGCCGCCGCCCGCCGCGCCGCCGTGGCCCATGTCGGCCATGGTCAGCAGCACTCGCCGGTCGGGCTCGGGTACGGGCGCGCTCATGCCCGGTCGCGGCGCGAGCGTGCCGCGGGCATAACCGCTGCGGTCGGCGGACTGGGCAAAGATCGTGTAGGCGGCCTCGTCGGCCGGCGTGACGATTACGTCGTAGGTTTCACCCGGAGCAATGCGGAATTCATCGACTGTAACCGGATCCACCTCCTGGCCGTCGGCGGCGACGACTGTGAGATCGAGACCGGGTATGCGCACGTCGAAAATACTCATCGCCCCGGCGTTGATGAAGCGCAGGCGCAGGCGCTCGCCGTGCCGGTAGAGGCCAGTCCAGTTTCCCGCCGGGGTCGTGCCGTTCATCAGGTAGGTGTAGGTCACGGCGCTGACGTCGGCGAGATCCGTGCGATTCATGCGCATCTCGCCCCAGGTCCGGCTCTCGGCCGCCGCAACGGCTAAACCTTTGGCGCGCGCGTCGCGCAGAAAGTCGCCGACGGTGGGCTGCGAGCGGTTGTAGTAGTCGGCCTGCTTCTTGAGCTTGCGCAGGATGGCGACAGGATCCTCGTCGCTCCAGTCCGAGAGCATCACCGTGTAGTCGCGCTCGGCACGCAGGGCGGCGAGATCGCGCGGCACGATCACGAGCGGGCCGTAGAGCCCGGTCTGCTCCTGGAACCCGGAGTGGCTGTGATACCAGTAGGTGCCGCTCTGGCGCAGGCGAAAGCGGTACTCGAAGGTCTCGCCCGGATCGATGCCGGTGAAGCTGAAGCCCGGCGCGCCGTCCATGGCCGCCGGCAGCAGGATGCCGTGCCAGTGGATCGAGGTCGGCGCGGTCAGGCGATTGGTCACGCGAATGCGCACGTCATCGCCCTCGCGCCAGCGCAGTAGCGGCCCCGGCACCGAGCCGTTAATCGCCGTCGCCAGTCGTGCGCGGCCGGTGAAATTAACCGGCAACTCGCCGATGGTCAGCTCGACGTCACTGCTGCTGATTGCGCCCGACTCGCCCGACGGCGCAGCCCACGCGGTGCTGCGCCACAGGCCAGCGGCAACGCCGCCAGCGGCCAGTCCCTGCACGAAGGTCCGGCGGGTCAGCCCGCGGGATGGAATTGCCGGGGGCCTCGGCCCCCTGTAGGTACGCATGACACCTCTCCTCGATTGAAACCGGAAACAGACGGTTCAGCCGAAGAGCGGTCTAGTTGCGCAGGTTGCAGAAGCGAATGGTAAGGGGTGGGCCGGTGGTCAATGCGCGCAGCTGCGCACCGACGCTGGAGGACGAGCGTCCCACGTCCGCAGGAAGCATCGCGATAAGGCCGCCGGTGTGCGGCGCGTCCGCTGCCTGCGGCAAACCGGCGTTCAGCTCCATCGATATCTCGCAATCGATGGCCTGCACTTCATGACATGACGCAGCATGGTCGGGCATGCCGCTGTGATCGCAGTGCTCCACACCGGCGTCCGGCATGGCCGGCATGTCAGCGACACAGGGCTGGACAAGCAGGCCCAACCAGGCCAACACAACCCCCGCCACGACGCGGCGTTTCCGGCTCTCGCGACGAATTGTTGCAGCGGAAATCACGAAAACAGGAAGCGCCTTGTTGCGACTAACTTAACCATTATAAGTCTACGCCCGTTGCCGTGGTGACGGAAGGTAAAGCCAGATCCGCATCATTCCACAGCTCTGGCCGGTACTGCGCCATGACTGGGCCGTGACTTCCGGCAACTGCGCCCTCTCCGTACCACCACTGCGAGCACTGTGCGGAACGAACATCCTGCTTCACACCGGCTGCCACCCGACCTCCGAAAGGGTCAGCTTCACGGTGTCGTGAACTCCTCAACCGGGGGTATGCTGATTGCGTCTTCGCTGAGCCACGACGATCCAAGCGCCAACTGGCCTCATCATGAAACGAACCACTCGGCACGAGGAACGGTATACCAGAATGACTCTCCAGACGCCGGCCGGGCCGGTGGATGACGTCCTTTGCCAAGTCCTGATCCCGCCGCCCGGAACCGATAAACCGCAGGTGCAGTTTCGACCCACACCGCAGCAATACCCGCGCCTCGAAGGTCCGCAACTCACCAGTCTTCGCGGTCCGCTTCGAGCCGTTGATGGCACGGTGATCGGTGAAGTTCGATGCCAAGCAGCCTGGGTGCGACACGCCGAACAGCGCTTTCGTGGCAGTCATCAGGAGGCCTTGGTCGAGGCTGAGGCTGTGGATTTCGAGATGACGCAGTTCATCGGGTCTGAGAGTGAGGCCGCACCCACAAAGGCGTGGTTCTGGGTCACCTCGAATCGACTGCTGACACCCTGGGTTCTGCGAACCCCGGAGGCATCAGGTGCTATTTCGGTTGAGCGTCCGGAGCTGGTCACGGTTGCTCTGACGCGGGGCATCCAGATTCAGTTCGATTTGCAATATGACACCTGGCATGAGGACGAGGCGCTGCATCAGTCTGGGCGTCTCGTGGCAACGGCCACCCTTCCCAATGGCTCTGTCGAAACCGACCTATTGCACGAGCTCGATGACCTGCTGCTGCTCGGCTCATTCCTGGCCCGACGGCGCACCGTCTGCAGCGGCTGGACGTTGTCCGCCCCGGGGCGCGTAACCCGGCAGTTTCGCGGGGATGTGGGCTCCCCCAGCGGCTTTGAACTGCCCAGCCTGCACGACGGCATCGTGAAACGCGGGCAGCTCGGCGATTTTCTCAAGACTGCCTGGCCGGCATTTCAACGACTCCAGGACCCCGAGCCTATCCGTCACGTCATCTACACCTGCGTGCCGAATGAACGGCCGATCCTACAAAGCGACGTCATGGCGCTGTTCTCCAGCCTGGAGGACTTCTTGTTCTCGTACCGACACCAAAGCGGCCTGGCGCATATCGTGCCGCCGCGCTCCTGGAAGGCACTCCGCAACGAGATTAAGGTCGCCATCGGCAATACCTCGGACCCTCCCCTTGAGCAGCACCAGCGGGACTGGCTGAACCAGAATCTGTCAGGTCTGAACCGCATGCCGCTGCGGGTGGTCTTCGATCGCCTGGTACAGCAGTTGCGTATCGACGTCAGTGATCTCTGGCCCCTATTCGACCACCGGGAGGGCCCCAGCATTTACCAGGTGCGCAATCGTCTGGTCCACGGTGGCGGATTTCCGGGAGATGCCGTCTTTGCACTCACCTACGTGACCGAGCACCTACGCTGGCTGCTGGAGCGGATCGTGCTCGCCGTCCTACAGTGGCCTGTGGCCGAGAGCGATGTGGCACCCGATAAGCTAGCGCAGGGCTATACCGGCATGCTTGAGTGGCGAGATGCCCGGCAGCGCCTACAGCAGGCCTTTACCCGCACCACAGCGACACCCGCAGATCCTGATCCCGATGACTGCGACTCGCCGTGAGGGACACACTGCACCGGCGGAGTGCTGCCTACGCCACGCGCTCGATCAACCAGTCGAACAGTCCGGCCTGCAGCGTCATCTCGGCCAGCCGCGGCCCGACCCAGACGTGAATGGCGGCATCCGCCGGGCTGGGCAGGTTGCCCTGTGGCGAGTGGCAGACGAAGAACATGCGCTGGTACGTGGGGTCGGCCTGAAACCGCGCGATGTAGTCGTTGAGGATGGCCGCGGTCGCTCTGGATTTGACCTGTACGAAGGCGCGCTCGCCCGTACTGGGCTGCTCGAGGGCGAGGTCAATGTCCTTCTGGGTCCCGCCGACCGCGGAGAGCCGCCGCCAGCCGCTGCGCGCGAAGATCAGATCGACCAGCAGTTCGAAATCCGCCCAGTGCAGCTCGGCGATGAGCGCGCCGGCCACGGTAATCAGTTCCTGCTGCAGGGCGAGCGCGCGGCCGACCGTCGGGTCCTCCACCGCGTTGATCCGCCGCACCACATAGGCCTCGGCGGCCACCCGACAGATTGTCTGGCGGTAACCCGCCACCTGAGTCAGGCGGGTACTGAGGGCGGCCTGACTGAGGAGGCGGCCTGTACGGTCGGTGTTGCGCCAGGGGCTGAGCGTCGAGCGATACATGACCCCGTGCGCCTCCCCGTCCCCGCCGAGCCAGTGAACCTCCGGCGCTGCAAAGGCCCACCACAAGCAGCCCTCGGCGAAGGTGATCCACAGGCAGTCGGCCCCGGCGGTATGAAATTCGCGGATCTCGCGGGTGAAATCCCGCGCCTTGCCGGGATTGACCCCGCGGCTGTTGAGGAAATACCCCCGCACCGCCTCCCAGTCGCCCTCGGCCATCAACTCCCGGGCGACATCCGGGTAGCCGAACTCCAGGCGGTTCGCCTCGCGGCAGTGGGCAAACCAGCGCCCGCCGGGCCCGAGCTTGATGTAGCGAACCGCGGCCGGGGCGATGCGCGAGATGGGCTGTGGAATCGTCTCGGCCATGCCATCCAATGGATCCATACCGCGGGGCCCAAGTCCAGCCAGTTGTGACTCATCGTCTGTAGATTCATAGTCTACCTCCGCGTTTCCTGTCGGCATGGATATTCGCCGGCAGTTGGGCCGCAACGTCCGTCGTTTACGCGAGGCCAAGGGCTGGTCGCAGGAGGCCTTAGGCTTCGAGGCCGAACTGCATCGGACCTACATCAGCGGCATCGAGCGCGGCGTGCGCAACCCCACGGTGACCATCGTCGCCAAACTGGCCACCGCGCTCGGGGTGCCGCCGGCCCGGCTGCTGGCGAGCGGCCGGGGCCATTGAACAAAATGCGCCGGCGTGCCGCGGCGCTTGATTGTCGGCGTGATTTCGGTTTAGGCTTGACGCGCTGAATCCTCCGGCCTCGCCGGTTCCCACCGATTCAGCCGGGCGCGCAGGTTCCCTGCCGCACCAAGAAAAGGAGCTCCACCCGCGACAGGTCCGCGGACCTCGGCGTATGCCGATGTCTGCGGTGTAACGGTCGCGGATCCGGACGTTTTCTGGACGCCTGAGAGTTCGTCCAGCGCCGCGATCCGCAGTGATGGAGCAACGGACATGGACGAAGCGCATTCGAGACTGCCGACGGACGCCGGCCAAGAATCCCCGGCCGGACTACTGCAGCACCTGCAGGTCGAGTATCGGCCGACGGAGCTACTTCGACCGGCGCGGCGCAACGCGCGATCGCATAGCAAGCGGCAGATTGACCAGATCGCCGCGTCCATTAAGCGCTTCGGTTTCGTGAACCCCATCCTCGTCGACGGCGAGGGCCGGATCATCGCTGGCCACGGGCGGCTGGCGGCTGCCAGGGCTCTGAAGCTAGAGCGCGTTCCCGTGCTTCAACTGGATCACCTCAGCGAAGCCGATCGACGGGCCTATGCGCTGGCCGACAATCGCCTCGCGGAACTTGCCGGTTGGGACCGCGATCTGCTGGCGATCGAGATCCAGGAACTCTCTGCCCTGGAGATCGACTTCGATCTGACGATTACCGGTTTTGAGATTGCCGAGCTCGATGAGCTGCGCGGCCACCACCCGGCATCTGAAGACGATCGGCTGCCCGCGCAAATCGCAACCGCGGCCGTCAGCCGGCCCGGGGATCGGTGGCTCGCCGGGCCACACAGAATCCTGTGCGCCGATGCCGCCCATCCGACGGCCTATGTCGCACTGCTCGACGGCGAGCGTGCCGCAATGGTGTTCACCGACCCGCCCTACAACGTCCCGATCCAGGGCCACGTGTCGGGACTCGGTGCCGTTCAGCACCGGGAGTTCGCGATGGCGGTAGGAGAGATGTCAGCTGCCGCCTTCACGGCGTTCCTGCGCACGGTCTGTACGCACCTCGTCGCCCACAGCACCGATGGCTCGCTGCATTTCCTGTGCATGGACTGGCGCCACCTCGGGCAACTGTTGGCCGCCGGGGAGTCGGTTTACGCGGAGTACAAAAACCTCTGCGTCTGGGCCAAGGACAACGGCGGCATGGGCTCGCTCTATCGCTCGCGCCACGAGCTGATCGCAGTGTTCAAGGCGGGCACCGCGCCGCACACCAACAACATCGAGCTCGGGCGGTACGGCCGCTACCGAACCAACGTCTGGGAATACCCGGGCGGTAATTCCCTGCACGCCGCCCGCGGCGAGGAGCTGGCACTGCATCCCACCGTCAAGCCGGTGGCGCTGGTCGCCGATGCGATCAAGGACTGCTCCCGGCCCGGCCAGATCATTCTCGATGTGTTCGGCGGCAGCGGTACGACACTGCTCGCTGCCGAGCGTACCGGCCGGCGCGGCTTTCTCATGGAACTCGATCCGCTCTACGTGGACGTCACCCTCGAACGCTTCGAGCGCGCGACCGGCCAGGCGGTGCAGCTCGCCGAAACCGGCGAAACCTTCGCGGCAGTGGCACACCGGCGTCAGCACGAAGCCCAGCACGCGGCGCTGACGCCGACGGACTCGACGGCGCTCAACGTCGCCACGGAGGCCGCCGATGAATAACCCCACCGACACCCCGCCGCCCGAGCAGCCGCCGGCGGTCGGTTACGGCAAGCCCCCGGTGCACAGCCGCTGGCGTAAGGGCCAATCCGGCAATCGGCGCGGTCGGCCGAAGGGCACGAAGAATCTCGCCACGGACCTGCAGGAGGAACTCGCCGAGCGCATCCCGATCCGCGAGGGCACCCGGGTCCTGAAGGCGTCCAAGCAGCGCGTCATGCTGAAAGCATTGATCGCGCGCGCCTGCAAGGGCGACAGCCGAGCCACCACGCTGGTGGTCGGGCTGATGGCCCGCCTACTCGAGGCCCATCCCGACACGCCGCTGCCGCTGACCACCGATGATGGCGAGATCCTCGCGGCCTTTCTGCAGCGGGCCAGCCACGTTCTGGCGCCGGAGGTGGAATCGACGACGACGCCCGACGCTCCCCAGTCGACGGAGCCGAAGCCATGACCGTGCCGAGCGACAGCCCCCCGCCGGACGCCGTGCTGGAAGCGCTGCTGCGGAACGACTTTCAGAGTTTTTTGCGCAAGGTGTTCGCCACCGTGGTACCGGGGCAGCCCTTCCTCGACAACTGGCATCTGGCCGCACTGGCCTGGCACCTGGAGCAGGTGCGGGCAGGCAAGATCCGCCGGCTCCTGATCACCATGCCGCCGCGGATGCTGAAATCGATCACCGTCTCGGTCGCCTTCCCGGCCTGGGTCCTGGCGCACGATCCGACCCGCAAGTTCATCTGTGCCAGCTACTCGCAGGATCTCGCCGCCAAGCACGCGCGGGACTTTCGCGCCGTCCTCGCCGCGCTCTGGTACCAGCGGCTGTTTCCGCGCACCCGCGTCAGCACCCAGAAAGACAGTGCGGAGGAGGTGCAAACTACCGAGCGGGGCTTTCGGCTCGCCACCTCGGTCGGCGGCACGCTGACCGGGCGCGGCGGCAACTGCCTCATCGTCGATGATGCGATGAAGCCGGACGACGCTCTGTCCGCGGTCCGCCGCCGGATGGTGTGGGAGTGGTATTGCAGTACCCTGGTCTCGCGCCTGGATGACAAGCGCACCGACGCCATCATCGTCGTCCTGCAGCGGCTACATGCGGAAGACCTCGCCGGGCACCTCATCGCGCAGGGCGGCTGGACGCACCTGAACCTCGCGGCCATGGCCGAGGTGGCCGAGGACATCCAGATCGGTGCCGCACAGTTCCACCACCGCGAACCGGGCGAGGTACTGCACGCGGTCCTTGAGCCCGCCCCCGTGCTCGCCGAGCTCAAACGCAGCCTCGGCTCCTACCACTTCGCCGCCCAGTACCAGCAAAATCCGATCCCGCCGGACGGGGAGATCATTCACTGGCAGTGGTTTCGCCGCTACCAGACTGCGCCGCGCCGGGGACCCGGCGATTGGATCCTGCAGAGCTGGGACACGGCCACGAAAGCCGATGAGCACCACGACTACTCGGTGTGCACCACCTGGCTCATCCACGGCAGCGAGTACTACCTCATCGACGTCTATCGCGCGCGCCTGGAATTTCCCGAGCTGAAGAAGAAGGTCATCGAGCTGGCAGTCAAGTTTGCCGCCACCCACATCGTCATCGAAGACCGGGGCTCCGGCATGGGGCTCATCCAGGAACTGCGCCGTGCCAACATCGTCGGCTGCCCCCGTCCCATCGCCTTTCAGCCGGAGCGCGACAAGCTCACCCGCATGAGCATCCAAACCGCGAAAATCGAGGCCGGGCACGTGTATCTGCCGGAAAAGGCCCCGTGGCTCGGCGAATTGCGCAACGAGCTGCTGCAATTCCCCAATGGGCCGTACGACGACCAGGTCGACAGCCTGTCCCAGGCGCTGGCCTACGTCGATCTCAGGAAATGCAGACAGGCTTATGGCAGGGATTTTTGAGAGCGCCTGAGGATTCGACGGGTGACGCGCCTTCGCACACTCACCCTCTTTTCACTGCGCGCCGGTCACCGCCGGGATGGCCGGGCGGGCCGACCGCCGCCGGAATCCACTTCGGCAGGCGTGACCGTGGGCAGCATGCGCGAAGGCGCCAAGATTGCCTGCGTGCGGTTCTCGCGCCTGAGAGACCCTGCGTCCTCAAACCACTGAACGCTTAATCATCATGTCGATCAGTTGGGACCTGTCCAGCTTCTTGCCCTTCAGGGTCACTTCTCCAAACGTGTCATCAATCACGCGCTTAGTTCCCCGATAGACATGCGCGTGAATGCCCACTTCCTGGGGCCGCGCGGCCGTCCACACGATGGCTGGAGTGGAAGCCCATATCGTATACGTGTGATCTGGCATCGCATCAAGGTCGAGGCGCCTAGCAGGAGTCTCGTACTTGAGGGTCTTCGCGTAGCGGTCGTGAAGCG
>JAKLLP010000054.1:0-8319 GCA_023150055.1 Gammaproteobacteria bacterium
TGGACCAGGAAATCGGCTGCCGGCTCGTCGGGCCCGTGGATCCTGGCGCGAATCCCCGTGTAGCCGGGCACCAGCCGCGCCTCTTCGAGCGCCGGGTAATAGCGACGGATCGCCGTCGCGAATCGCTGCCTGCGCGACTCGTCGAAGCCGTAATCGATGTCGTCGATCCACTGCACGTCAGGGCCAAAACGCGCGGCGCCCGCGAGGTCCACCGTGACATGGATACCGAGCCCGGTGTCTTCGGCAAGCGGATAGACCAGGTGGCGGAATGGGGAGTCGCCCTGGAGCGCGAAGTACTGACCGCGCGCGAATCGCGTGACGGGAACCTGCGCGGGAGCGAGCGTCTCGATACGGCCGGCAAGCCGGCTGGCGCACAAACCGGCGGCATTGACGAGATACCGGCAGGATATCGCCGGCGACCCGTCGATCCCGACCTCGAAACCATGCTCAACCGGCGTCGCGCCCGTGACCCGGGTGTTCAGCACCACCGAGCCGCCGGCGGTCTCGATGTCGGCGCGCAGACTCAGCAGGTACTGGTGGCTGTCCAGGATGCCGGTCGACGGTGACCAGAGCGCGCGCACACAGTGCAGCGCGGGCTCGAGCCCCAGCACCTGCCCGGACGTGAGCCACGCGACGTCGGCGACGCCATTGGCGAGCGCCCGGGCGCGATATTGCTCCAGTTGCCGGACCTCGGCCTGCGTGACCGCGACGATGAGCTTGCCGGTGCGGCGATGGGGAATGCCGCGCTCTGCGCAGTACGCGTAGAGAAGCTCGCGGCCCGCGACGCACAGCCGCGCCTTCGCCGAATGCGGCGGGTAATAGATGCCGGCGTGAATGACCTCGGAGGAGCGACTGCTCGCGTGCATGCCGATCGCCGCCTCGGCCTCGAGAACGAGCACCTCGAGGCCTCGCATGGCGAGCGCGCGGGCGCTGGCCAGTCCCGTGACGCCGGCGCCGACGACGATGCAGTCGACCTGGTCCACGTCAGCGCAGGGCAGCGGCCGTCGGCCCGCGCGTGGTCAGGAACTGCGGAGCTTCACGTAGGAGCCGGGCGCGTCCTCGATCGCCGGCAACTCACCGGCACCGGGCACGCGCGCGGGAACCTTCGGCCCGGATTGCGGCGCAAGCCACGCGTCCCAGTCCGGCCACCAGGAGCCGGGATGCTCGGTGGCGCCATTGAGCCAGTCGGCAAGTTCACCGACCTGCCCCTCCTGCCGCTCGTTCACCCAGTACTGGTACTTGCCCTGGCTCGGCGGATTGATGACGCCGGCGATGTGGCCCGAGCCGGCGAGCACGAAGCGCACCGGGCCGGTATAGAGGTGGGAGGCCTTGAACACCGACGGGTAGGGCGCGATGTGATCCTCGCGCGAGGCAAGCAGGTAGATCGGCATGCTGACTTTCGTCAGGTCGATCGGCACGCCGCCGAGCGTGAGCGCACCGGGTTTCACGAGATTGTTCTTCAGGTACATCTCGCGCAGGTAATACATGTGCGTGCGGCGCGGCATGCGTGTCGCATCGGCGTTCCAGTAGAGCAGATCGAAGGATACGGGTTCCTTCCCGAGCAGGTAGTTGTTCACGTAGAAGGACCAGAACAGGTCGTTCGCCCGCAGCATGTTGAAGGTGGTGAACATGGCCTGGCCGTCGAGATACCCCTTCTCCTCCATCATCCGGTCGAGGTTTTCGAGCTGCCGCTCGTCGATGAACACCTGCAGATCACCGGGCTCGGAAAAATCCACCTGGGTGGCGAAGAAGGTCGCCGAGCTGATGCGCCGGTCGCCCCGCGCCGCCATGCAACCGAGGGCCGCCGCAAGCAGCGTACCGCCGATGCAATAACCGATGACATTCATCTCCTGCGCGCCCGTGGCGCGGGTGACTGCATCGACGGCGCCGAGCACGCCTTCGGTGAGATAGTCGTCGAAAGTCTTCCCGGCGAGACCGCTGTCCGGGTTGACCCAGGAGACGACGAACACCGTGTAACCGCGCTCCACCGCCCAGCGCACGAAAGACTTCTCCGGGGTCAGGTCCAGGATGTAGTACTTGTTGATCCAGGGCGGCACGATCAGCAGCGGTTTTTCGTACACCTCGGCCGTCGTCGGCGCGAACTGCACGAGCTGCAACAGCTCGTTCTGGTAGACGACCTTGCCGGGGGTCACCGCGATGTTGCGGCCCGGTTCGAAGGCGCCGGGATCGGTGTGGGTGATCTGCAGCCGGCCCTGGCCGCGCTCGAGATCGCGGCGGAAATTTTCGAAACCCCGCACCAGGTTCTCGCCCTTGCTCTCGATGGTCGCGCGCAGCACTTCGGGATTGCTCCACACGAAGTTGCTCGGCGCGAAAGCGTCGGCAAACTGGCGCGTGTAGAAGTCGAGCTTGCGCAGCGTCTTGTCGTCGAGGCCCTCTACGGCCGCCATCGTGCCGACCAGCCAGCGCGAGGTGATCAGGTAGGACTGCTTGATGAAGTCGAACAGCGGATTCGTGTCCCACTCGGGGTCGCGAAAGCGCCGGTCACCGCGCTCGGGCGTCGCCACCGGCGCGGCGGGCTGGCCCATCAGGCGTTGCGAAACGCTTTGCCAGAGCTGCATGTGCTGCTGCCAGAGATCGAGGTTCGCCTGCATCAGCCGTGCCGGATCGAACCGCATCCGCTGCGCCGCCTCGGTGAGAGTGCCGCCGACGTTGAGCGGATCGAGTGCCGACATGACGTCGCCCGGCGTCTTGAGCGCCTCGGCAAAGATCTCCTGGTTGGCGCGCGCAAGGCGCAGCAACTCCTCGGTGGCCTGCTGCATGTCGAAGTTCGGCTTGGCGGCAGTCTGATCGGTGTTCATGGCGCTCTTCACGGCTGGTTCGGGGTGCGGGGGTGCGGGGGCGCTGGGAAGATGCGCTCAGGGCTTCTTCTGTTGGCCCGCGCTCATGGCGTCCAGGAATGCCTTCTGCATGTCGGCCCAGGCGCCGAGGTTCTTGGCGGCCATGGTCTGCATGGTGGCCATCGGCGTGTGCGCCAGCAGGTCGCGGAACTGGTCCTGCATCGTCTTTTGCTGGTTAAGGAAGTTCTCGACGCTGCTCTCCAGGTACTGCGCCATGAACTCCTGCATCGGGTTGCCGTAGAAACGGATGATGTGCCGGAGCATGCCCGCGCTCAGGATAGGGCGCCCGCCCTGCTCCTGTTCGGCGATGACCTGCAGCAGGATGCTGCGGGTGATGTCCTCGCCGTTGGTGTCGTCGATGACCACGATGTCCTCGCCGTCGACGACCAGCTGGCGGATGCCCTCGAGGGTGACATGCTTGCTGGCATGGGTGTCATAGAGCCGCCGGTTGGCGTATTTCTTGATTGTCCGAGCCATGTTCGGGGCCTCCGATATTCTTTTTGCCTTGCAGGATTCTACCCGGTTTTTTGCGATCGCAACTAAACCAAGCCGGATTTGGTGCGTACGCAAAAAACCGCCGTGTATTCTTCAATAATTCAGTTACTTGGCAAATCTGCGGGCGCAGTTGGCCCCCGCTCAGCATTCTGCAAACAAATTGACGGCCTGCGACCGACCGAATGCCCGGAGGCGGGCAGGACTCGGCCGGTCCCCGGGTCTCACCGCCGGTTGGCCCTGCGGGCGCCCTTATAAGCGCGGCTCCTGGCGCCTCAGGGCGGGTGGCGGTGACGTCAAGGCGGGCGTGTGGAGCCAGCGGAGCAGGATGCGGAGCGCAGCGAACGTCCCGCCGCGACGTCACCGCCGCCAGCCCAAGCAGCAGCGCGCCAGTCTCAGACCGGCTGGTATCCCCACCAATGGGCGAAGAACCAAAAAAGAAGGGTGGCGGCCCTGGAAGCCGCCACCCTATCGGGGGGATCCGATCCTTCGCGCCCTCCCTGCCCCGCCGGGGCGGGTTCAGGCAGCCTTCTTGGCAGCCGTGCGCTTCTCGGCGACCAGGCCGGCAGTGGCGTCCTGGGCGGTGCGCGCAATCTCGGCGTACTCCTGGGTGCGCTTGGCGATCTTCTCGCCGAGCGCCCGGGTCTGGGCGATCTGCTTGCCGACGTAGTCGTTCATGTCGGCGACCTGCGCCGGCAGCCGTGCCTGCTCGACCGCGAACTCGATGTAGTCACCGAGAACCGCGTAGTTCTGGCGGGCAATGCGCTCGAAGGTCTGTGCAGCGATGTCGCTGAAGGCGCGGAACGGCTCGAAGGCCTCGCGCTGGAAATCGATGTACTTCTGAAACTGGTCGTTGTAGGTGCTCATGTCGCGCTCTCCGTTGATAGTGGATCAATGACCCCCTCGGGTCGCGGACCATTATAGCGGAGCCTTCTTGCGGTGCAAGAGGATTTCAAGTTCTTTAAGTGTATGAACAGTGCCTAATTAACCCGATGTTTATATGATAGTTATTTATAGGCTTGGAAGTAGCTGGTCTTTTTTCAAACGCACTGCGTTAAGCGGCTGACCCGGCAAACCGGCACGCAACCGTGGCCGCGGGTGTCACAGCGATGCAACCTGCCCCACCTAGAATCGTTCCAGATCAGCCCACATCCGCTGGGCTGCGATGACCGAAACAGCTCTGAAAGGAGGACCCCCAATGCACCGCGTGACCCCATACGAATTTTTCGTGAACCTCGATGCCGATGCTGACCACCAGGACGAGATCCGCGCGCGCCTTCGCCGCCCCTCCGGAGCGCTGGTCGTCAAGGGTTACGTGATCGATCCGGGCGATACCGCGGCACTCGCGTCCGTTCAGCACGTCCCGAACCCCACGCTGAGACGACCCACTTACACGCAGGCCAACGCCGCATAGCGGTGATCTCCCGGCACCCTCAGCGATTCCACCGAGACGGAACAGGCGTGGTCTGCCACCCGCCTCGGGCACGTAACCCAGGCCAGGAGTTCAAGCGGCGACGGCGCTGCCGCGGTTTGCGACGAGCGTCGCCACCGCTGCCGTGATTGCATCCGGGATTCCAGGGTCAGGCAAGAACGATAAGCGCGCCGCGGACGTCGACCTCGTGAGGCCGCGGAGAAGTGCTGCTGTGGATATATCAGACGCGTCCTGCGTACATACGGTAGCCGCACCGGGCTATGCTTAAGCCTAGCAGCCTGTCCGACTCAGGATTGATCTACTGCGACAATGGGAAGTCGCAGCGACCCGTGCCCGGCGCCATTCCGCGACGGGAGATGCAGATTCAGCAGAGGTCAGCATGGGAGAAAACGTTCGACTGAAAGCCGCCGACGGCCATGAATTCGACGCCTGGCTGGCGCGGCCGGCAGGCGCACCACGCGGCGGACTCGTGGTCCTGCAGGAGATCTTCGGCGTCAACGCCCACATCCGGCGCGTGACGGACTCTTTTGCCAGGGACGGTTACCTCGCCATCGCGCCGGCGCTGTTCGACCGTGCCAGGCCAGGCGCGGAACTCGGCTACGACGAGCTGGAGACAGGCCGCGAACTGATGTCGTCGCTCGACCGCGCGAACACCGTGCGCGATATCAGCGCCGCCGTCGCTGCGGTGCGGGAGGCCGGCAAGGTCGCGGCCATCGGTTACTGCTGGGGCGGGGCGCTCGCGGATCTGGCGGCCTGCGAATGCGGCGTCTCGGCCGCAATTTCCTATTACGGCCGGCAAACCGCCACGTGGCTCGAGCTGCAGCCGCGCTGTCCGGTGATGTACCACTTCGGCAAACTCGACCCGATCATTCCGCCGGAGACGGTGGCGGCGATCAAGGCAGGCAGGCCGCGCGGCGTTTTCCATGTCTACGAAGAAGCCGGGCATGGTTTCAACTGCGACGAGCGCCACGAGTTCCACCCGGAGAGCGCCTCGCTCGCCCGCAAGCGCACGCTGGAGTTCCTGCGGCGCTATGTCGGTTGAGGTCGAGGCCGATCTATATTGAGGAACCCCCCGAACATGTCGAATGAAGGCACCGACAAGACGACGCGCATGGACCGCCGCAGCCTCATCGCCGCGGCCGGCATGACGGCAACAGCCCTGGCCACACCATCGCTCGGGACCGCGGCTGGCAGCGTCTCCCGGAAGACTGTACGCACGGGCTTTCCGCATGACACCTTCCGTGACTGGATCCGCACGCTCGAGGACAACGGCCTGCTCATGCGCCTGCCGCGACTCGACCAGGACGCCTACGAGGCCACGGCGCTCGCCTACCGGCTGATGGACAAGTTCGGCTGGTACGGCGCGCCTGCGGTCATCGCCGACGAGGTCCGCATCGACGGCAAGTGGGTGAAGGGCCCGCTCCTGATCAACAACCAGGGGCACTGGGACACCGAGGCACTGCTCTTCGGCCTCGAGCCGGTACCCGGCGATGGCCCGGCGACCTACCGGCGCGCGCTGGCGCATTTCACGAAGCTGCTCGAGGACAACAACGGCCGGCTGCCGCAGATCGCCCCGGTTCCTGTCGCGCCGGAGAAAGCGCCGGTGAAGGAAGTGATCCTGCGGGGCGACGATATCGACCTCACCCGGTTCGCCTTCATCCAGTCCAATCCCGGGGATGGCGGCCGGTATATCAACACGGGCTCGATCTTCACGGCCGATCCCGAACTCGGCATGAACTTCGGCACCTATCGCTGCCAGCTCCGCGGGCCGCGCATCATCGGCGTGAACCCCGAGCCGGGGCAGCGCGCGTGGAAGATGTTCAACGCACAAAAGGAACGCGGCGAGAAGATCGCCCGGGTTTCCATCGTGGTCGGGCAGGATCCGATGGTGTGGATGGTGAGCGGCTCGGCCCTCACCAAGGGCCTGCGCGACGACGAACTGGCGCTGGCGGGTGGGCTGCGCGGCAGGGCGGTGGAAGTCGTGAAGTCGGAGACCAACGACCACATGATCCCGGCGCACGCCGAGATGGTGATCGAAGGCGAAGTCCCGCTGCAGGAACCGATGCTGCCCGAGGGGCCTTTCGGCGAGATGTACGGTTATCTCGGGCTGAAGAAAGACGAGAATTTCTGGATGCGGGTGACCTGCGTCACTCACCGGAAAAGCCCCTGGATCCTCAACCAGTTCACCGGGGTCACGCGCGGCTTCTGCACGGCGCCGATGGAAGCTTTTGCGCTCTATCGCCTGAAGAAGTTGCTGCCAGGCCTGGTCGACCTGCACGCCCCGGTGGAAACGACCGGCTGGGCCTTCGCCAGCATCGACAAGACCCGGCCCGGCCAGGCGCTGGAGATCGGCCGGCGCATTGCCCAGATCGTCGGTCTGTACAAGCTGGTGGTGGTCGTCGACAAGGACATCGATGTGCTCAATCGCACCGAAGTCATGCATATCGTCGGTTCGCGCTGGCAGCCGCATCCCGCGGCGGAGATACTCAAGGAGGTCAACGGCATGCCACTGGACCCGAGTTCGCCGAACCGGCCGAAGACCAGCAAGATCATCATCGATGCCACCCGGCAGTGGCCCGAGGAAGGGGGACCTGCCGTGTACCCCGAACTGAACCGCGACCTGCTCGAGCGGCTCGCCCCCGACGCCATCCCGCGAGTCGATGCGGAATGGGCGCGCTTCGTCGCTGCCTGGGAGCACGATGGCTGCCCGCCGCGCAGCCCGTAGCGTCAACGAGGAATCCGTCCATGGCCCTGGTGCATGTGGTGATTGCGCTCGCCGTCATCGAGCTCTTCGTGTTTGCGCTTCTCGTGGGACGAGCGCGGGTGAAATACGGGATCCTGGCGCCAGCGGTGTCCGGGCATCCGGTCTTCGAGCGTTACTACCGGGTGCACTACAACACGCTCGAGCAGCTCGTGTGTTTCATTCCCGGCATGCTGCTGTTCGCCACCTACGTCAGCGCGCCGGTCGCGGCAGGACTCGGCCTGGTGTTCATCGTCGGCCGCATCCTGTACCTGCGCGGCTATGTGGCAGACCCGAAGAAACGCGGTGCGGGTTTCGGCATCTCGGCGCTGCCGGTCATTGTCCTGCTGCTCGGCGGACTCGGCGGCGCGCTGTGGGCGGCGCTGCAGTAAGCACTCGATACTGATGAGCGGCGTCCAGGCGTAGAATCATCGCCAGAGTCGCGCGGCCGTGTCAGGCGAGCCGCCTCCTACCCGAGGAGGTGCAGCCATGGCAATTGCAAGAGAAAAAGCTCCGCAACCGGCCCGGCACCGCTGTCGAGGCCTCGCCCGGATGACCCGCCGGATGATCCGCTGCACCGGGATTCTCGTCCCGCTCGCGCTGGGTGCGTGCGGAGCGAAAATCGACGAGCAACCGCTGCCGCGGGAAGTCGCGAGCGCGCTGGAACTGGCGCTCACCCGCAACGAGCCCGAGCGCTGCGCGGAAATCTTCGCCCCCGATGCGCAGATCATCCCGGAGGACGATCCCGTGGTGGAAGGAACTGCAGCGATCGTCGCTTACTGCCGCAGCGTCTCCTC
>JAKLLP010000054.1:8336-9769 GCA_023150055.1 Gammaproteobacteria bacterium
TACGACACCACCCGCACGCTGACGCTTCGCTCCGGCAGACTCGCGATCGAGCAGGGCGTGTACCGGGTGCGCAACGTCAGGCACGGCGAGGATGTCGAACAGGGCCAGTACCTGGCGGTCTGGAAAAAGCTCGATGGTGACTGGCGCATTTTCCGCAGCATCTTCAACACGGAATTCACGATGCGCAGCGAGGTCACCATGGCGCCCGAGCCATCGCCCTGAGTGGCGGGTCATACCGGTTCGACCAGCGGTGGCAGCGGACAATGCAGCACCGCGCAGATGACCCGCAGCAGCTCGCCTTCTTCGACGGTGACCTGGCCATCGTGCACGATGATGGCGGCGAGCGCCGCGACCAGCTGCCGCTTGTCGGCTGCGCCAAGACCGTCCAGGCAGCGCAGCGCGCGATCGAGCGCGTTGGTCCAGCCTGGCACCGGCCTGTAAGGCGGCCCCGGCCGGTCGGTCACGAGCAGCCCCATGCCGGACCAGTAGGCCGTCTCGCGCGCAGCAGCATCGGCATGGCCGTGAGCGGCGAGCGTCGAAAACACCGTCTGCAACTCGGCCGTGACGGAACCCATTCTGATCGCACGCGGGCGACGGCGCGGATCGAGGCCCTCCACCAGGTATTCTCGGGCCAGCGTGCACAGCGCATACTCGAAGATCGCGATCTCGCCATCGACACGGCATAGCTCGGCCAGGCACTCCAGCAGCACAGCGCGCGATTCGCGCGGCAGAAGACGCAGCGCCGGCACGATTTCGGCAAGGAGCGGCAACCGCCGGTCCGGCGGAAAGCGTTCTATCTGTACCGCCTCCTCGACGACCAGGTCCGCCAGGGCACGGCCCAGCCGAGCCGCAATTTTCTGCCGCTGCATGCGGCGATACTCCGGCTGCGGATCGAGCACCAGGGCAATCAGTCGCGCGACCGCTCGGTCGGTCCGGGCCGCCGACGGCAGTGTGCTCAGCGACTCGCGCAGCAGCTCCGCGCGTCGCACCTCCGCCGCGCCGGGGTTGCCGACGCGGCCGGTGATGGAGCCCGGATCCACGCGCACGAACTGCCGGCGGAGCACATCGGGATCGGCGAACGACTGCGGCACCCGATCGCGCGCCACGACCTGCACGACGCCGAGCGGCTGCGGTTTCACTTCCAGACGCAGATCACCGGCACTGGCCGGATCGAAGCCCGGATCGAGCGCGCGGATGCGGTCGAGCAGTGGCGGGTGGGTCGCGAACCAGCGCATCATCCCCGGCGCGAACAGCATGTGTCCCACTTCCTCCACATCCGGGTGACGAATGCGCGAGCCCTGTACGCGGCCGATCTTCACCAGCGCGTTGCGCAAACCCGAGGGGTCACGCGTGAACTGCACGGACGAGGCATCGGCGAGGAATTCGCGCTGTCGCGATACGGCGGCCTGGATCAGCCGCCCGAAAAATACGCC
>JAKLLP010000055.1 GCA_023150055.1 Gammaproteobacteria bacterium
GTTCTTCGGCGCCGATTTCAACCTGCTGCCGCTCGTCATGACGGCGCTCACCGTCGTCTCGGCCTTCGTGCAGCGCGACGACTCGCTTTCCGCGGAATTGCTGAAGAAGCAGCAGCGCCAGCTCTACCTGATGGCCGCGGGCTTCTTCCTGTTGTTCTACACGTTCCCGGCGGGCATGGTCCTGTACTGGACCGCCAACAATGCCTGGCACCTGCTCAAGCTGCAGCTCGCGCGGTTCCGCACCGGCTGAGTTAACGGCTGTGGTCGCGTTCGGCGGCTGCCTTGACACAAATGACCGCCCTTGCGGCGGGAAGTCTCCGCCGTCGCTCCCCGATACTCGCTTTGGGCGGAGACTCCCGCCTCCGGGCGGTCCGTCGGCGGCAGGCCGTCAAGGCAGCCGTGGAACGCGACAAAAACCCCGAGCTTCCCCGGCACCACACCATCGCGCCGGCGCCGGGCGCTCATCGTTCCGGCTGTCAGGCGCTCGCGAGCGCGCGGTCGCCGACGAACGGGTTGGTCCTTCGTTCCTGCCCGAAGGTGGAGGTCGGCCCGTGGCCGGGCACGAACGTGACGTCGTCGCCGAGCGGCCAGAGCCTGCCGGTGATCGAGGCGATGAGTTCCTCGAGATTGCCGCCCGGAAAATCGGTCCGGCCGATGGAACCGGCGAAGAGCACGTCGCCCACGAAGGCGATGCGCGCGCCGCGCTGGAAAAACACCACGTGGCCCGGCGTATGGCCCGGGCAGTGCAGGACCTCGAGTTCATGCGCGCCGACGCGCACGACGTCGCCCTGGTGGAGCCAGCGGGTGGGCGTGAAGGGTTTCGCCTCCGGGAAATCGAACATCCGGCTCTGGTCGGCGAGCCGGTCGATCCAGAACTGGTCCCCCGGGTGCGGGCCCTCCACCGGCACGCCGAGTTGCGCGGCGAGGTCGGCGGTGCCACCTGCGTGATCGATATGCGCATGGGTCAGCAGGATCTTCGCGGGCTTCAGTTCGTGCTCCTGCAGCACTGCGACGATCTGCTCGAGGTCGCCGCCCGGGTCGATGATCGCCGCCTCCCGGCTGCGCTCGTCGAAGACGATGGAGCAGTTCTGCTGGAACGGCGTGACGGGAATGACGATGACCTGCATGGGCGCATTGTGAGGGGGAGGGACCGTCCCGCTCAATCCGCAAGCGCGTCATTGGCGAAAAGCACATCCATGCTGTAGCGCCGGATCAGGCTGAAACCGGCCAGTTTTTCTTTCAGTTCCGAGAGCGTGATCTGCCCTTCATACATTTCGATGTTGCTGTATTCGGTGTAGAAGAACCGTGTCTGGCTGAGTGTCCGCGGTGCGCCGCGGATGAGGTCTCCCTCGGCGCCCTGCACATCGGCCCAGATGAGGTCGACGGCACCGATGCCGTTCTGCTCCGCCCATGTGTCCAGCGTCAGGATGGGCACGGCAATTTCCTTTTCGAACCGGACCCAGGGGTAGAACTTCAGGTGACTGCGGGGCCGGCGGATGGATCCCGACTGGTCCCAGCCCTCCGGGTAGTCGGGCAGGTGCTCACCGCCGCTGCTCTGGTGGAAAAGCGCCGAGCCATTTTCGGCGCCGACGGCGCACTCGACGAGCTTGAGTCGCGGGTGCGAAACGTTGCGGTGAAACCTGGCAATCGCCCTCGGGTCGGGTTCGAAGGCGAAAATCGTTGCGCGCGGCATGGCCTCGAAGATCTCGATGCAGGTCTGGCCGATATTGGCGCCGATGTTGAGCACCAGCGGCTCATCGGTGCCCAGCAGAGCGCGAATCTCGCGCGCGCTGAGCGCGCCCGGCAATACCGGCATCGAGTCTGCAGCATCAGTCACGGCTGCGGTCCCGGCCCGTCGTCGTCATTTCAAGCCCGCCTGGTCAGGGGAATGGCCGTGAGTATGTCAGCCGGACAGCTTTTTCCAAGGGTGGTGCCGCCCATCAAGCTTGCTGCGGAGGGCGGGCCCGACACCGCCGAGCCGCAGTGATGGAAGGCGGCTGTCTTGAAGTCAGGTGAATCATGAGCTTACCTTGTTTTCCGTGATTTACCTGTCAGAATACATGCCGTGCGCTAGGGGGTTATGTTGGTGGCCGATGTGGATCACGGCTCGACGCTGACGGGTCTGCAACAGCTCCTGGGTTCGACCAGGACGGCTGGCGGCCTCGATGTCGCTCTGACGAAAATTGCGGTCGATTTCCAGAACCTGGACGGGGCGAACGCGGCAGCGCTGATCGGCGCGAGCGTCGAGGAGATCCGTGCGGGAACTTCCTGTGACGCCGTGTGCGTCGCCCTGCTCGATCCTTCAGGGCGCCGCATCCAGCGCGTGTTTGCGGCGCGCGATACCTTCACCGCGATCAATCCCGAAGTCATGCAGGGCGAGGCGCTCGAGGCCTGGCCGTGGCTCGACAAGAGCCTCGTGCACCTGCGTCTGCTCGGCATCGCCGATACCACCCAGCCGCAGGCCGCCCAGCGCATGGACGCCGACCGGCTGCGGACGCTCGGCGGCGCGGCCGCGTTGCTGGTCGGGTTCGATGTCACCGGGCAGCGTGCGGGTTTCATGGCGTTTTTCTACGGCCAGCCGCAGCAGGCCTGGAACGCCGACCACCAGCTCCTGATCAAGCTGCTGACCTCGAGCCTCGCGGCGGGACTCGAGCGTTCGCAGGCGCGCCAGGCGCTCGCCGAGATCGCCGAGCGCGATGCCGCCATGATCGCCACCGCCAACGACGGCACCTGGGACTTCGACCCGCGCGACGGCATCATGCGGTTTACCCCGCGCTGGCTCGCCATCATGGGTTACACCGAGGAGGACGTGCAGCGCGAGCCGATCGACTGGCGACGGCTGGTGCATACCGAGGAGCTGCCCCGCGTGCAGGGCAAGCTGCGCGAGCACATTGCCGGCCACACGCCGGTCTTCGACAGCATTCACCGCATGCAGCGCAAGGACGGCGAGTGGCGCTGGATGCACTCCCGCGCCAAGGCGCTGCTCGACGCCGACGGCCGCCTGCGCCGGCTGATCGGAGTCGAGACGGACATCACGGAGCAGAAGATCTACGAGGAAGCCCTGTTCCGCGAGAAGGAAAGCGCGCAGATCACGCTGCAGTCGATCGGCGACGGCGTGGTCACCACCGATGCGGCATGTCATGTCGAGTACCTCAACCCCATTGCCGAGGAGCTGACCGGCTGGAAGCTCGACGAGGCGGCCGGCCGGCACATCGACGATGTGTTTCGCGGCTTCCACGAGGAGACCTGCGAGCCGCTGGAGAACCCGCTCTCGGTCGCCATCCGGCGGACCCGGCCGGTGAAGTCCGTGCGCCCGACGCTGCTCATCCGGCGCGACGGCAACGAGATCTACATCGAGAGTACCGCGGCACCGATTCGCAACGACCGCGGCGAGGTGACCGGCGCCGTGCTCGTCTTCCACGACGTCAGCGAGTCGCGGGAGCTCAACCGTCGGCTCTCCTATCACGCGAGCCACGACATCCTCACCGGGCTGGTCAACCGGCGGGAGTTCGAGACGCGGCTCGAGCGCGCCCTGAAAAGCGCGAAGGCGCGCGAGGCCTCCTACGCCCTGTGCTACCTCGACCTCGACCAGTTCAAGATGGTCAATGATTCCTGTGGCCACGCCGCGGGCGATGCGCTGCTCGGCCAGCTCGGCGCGCTGCTCAAGTCGAAGATCCGCTGGCGCGATACGCTCGCGCGGCTCGGCGGCGACGAGTTCGGGCTGCTGCTCGAGAGCTGCAACCTCGAGGAGGCGGTGCGGGCCGCCGAGGGCCTCAAGACCGCCATACAGGAGCACAAGTTCGACTGGGACGATCGCAGTTTCCGCCTCGGCGTCAGTATCGGCGTCGTGCCGATCACGCCGGAGACCACGGACGTGACGGCGCTGCTCGCCGCCGGCGACAGTGCCTGCCAGGCCGCCAAGGGCGCCGGCCGCAACCGCATCTACAGCTACCAGGAAAACGATCTCGACCTCATGCGCCGGCGCCGCGAGATGCAGTGGGCCGCGCGCATCGCCAGCGCCCTGGAGGAGTCGCGCTTCGAACTCTTCCGGATGCCGATCCAGCCGTTGCAGGTCGAGGAGTTCGGCGCCCACTACGAGATCCTGCTGCGCATGCGCGACGAGCAGGGCGCGCTGGTGTCGCCGGACCTGTTCATCGCCGCGGCGGAGCGCTACGGGATCACGCCGCGTATCGATCGCTGGGTCGTCGAGACGGCCTTCCGCTGGCTGGTCTCGGAGGCCGACGAGCGCGAGCGCCTCGCGTTGTGCTCGATCAACCTGTCGGGCCTGAGCCTGGTGGACGATGATTTCCTGCCATTCGTCGTGCGCCAGTTCCAGAAGAGCGGGCTCGACGCCACCAAGATCTGCTTCGAGATCACCGAGACCTCGGCTATCGCGAGCTATGCGCAGGCGAGCCGCTTCATCAATTCGCTGAAGGAACTCGGCTGCAAGTTCGCGCTCGACGATTTCGGCACCGGGCTGTCGTCGTTCGGTTACCTCAAGCACTTCCCGGTGGATTACCTGAAGATCGACGGCAGCTTCGTCAAGGAAATCCTGCACGACCCGATCGACCGGGAAATGGTGCGCTCCATCAACGAGATCGGCCACCTCACCGGCAAGAAGACCATCGCCGAGTATGCCGCCAACACCGAGATCATCACCATGTTGAAGGGCATGGGCATCGACTACGCCCAGGGCTACGGCATCTCCGAGCCGAAACGGATCCTCATGACGGCGGTGGCGGTCAACGGCTGAGTGGTCAGGGTGTCAAGGCACCTTGACCTCTCACCGCGTGCGGCATCAGGGAATTCACGTACGGTCATCGGCGGCGGTCCAGCCGATCATGGCGTGATCGAGCGAGAAACCAGCCATGAGCACCGCACTCCCGGAACAGATCGAAGCCATTTTCCAGCAGGTCAAGGCCCGCAATCCGGGCGAGGACGAGTTTCACCAGGCGGTGAAGGAGGTCCTCGAGTCACTGGGCCCCGTGCTGGTCAAGTACCCGGAGTTTTCCGACCAGAAGATCATCGAGCGGATCTGCGAGCCGGAGCGCCAGATCATCTTTCGCGTGCCCTGGCAGGACGACCGGGGCGAGGTGCATATCAACCGCGGTTTCCGCGTCGAGTTCAACAGCGCGCTCGGTCCCTACAAGGGTGGCCTGCGCTTTCACCCCTCGGTGTACCTGGGCATCATCAAGTTTCTCGGCTTCGAGCAGGTCTTCAAGAACGCCCTGACCGGCATGCCGATCGGCGGTGGCAAGGGCGGTGCGGACTTCGATCCCAAGGGCCGTTCCGACTCGGAGATCATGCGCTTCTGCCAGAGTTTCATGACGGAACTGCATCGGCATCTCGGCGAACATACGGACGTGCCGGCCGGCGATATCGGGGTGGGTGGCCGTGAGATCGGCTACCTATTCGGCCAGTACAAGCGCCTGACGAACCGCTACGAGTCAGGCGTGTTGACCGGCAAGGGCATCGGCTGGGGTGGCTCGCTGGTGCGCAAGGAAGCGACGGGCTATGGGGCCGTGTATTTCGTGCGCGAGATGCTCAAGGTCCGCAAAGACTCCCTCGACGGCAAGACCTGTGTGGTCTCCGGCGCGGGTAACGTCGCCATCTACACCATCGAGAAGCTGCATGAGCACGGCGCGAGGGTCGTCGCCTGCTCGGATTCCCACGGGGTCATCATCGTCGAGAAGGGCATCGACCTCGACCTGGTGAAGCAGCTCAAGGAGGTCGAGCGTCGCCGCATTGCCGATTACGCCGGCTATCGCCAGGGCGCACGTTACCTCGCCGGCGGCACTATCTGGGAAGTGCCCTGCCAGGTAGCCATGCCATCGGCTACGCAGAACGAGCTCAACGGCAGGGATGCACGCACCCTCGTGCGCAACGGCTGCATTGCCATCGGTGAAGGCGCCAACATGCCGACCACCCCGGAGGGGATCCGCGTTTTCCTCGATGCCGGCATCGCTTATGGTCCCGGCAAGGCGGCCAACGCCGGCGGCGTCGCCACCTCGGCGCTGGAAATGCAGCAGAATGCCAGTCGCGACTCCTGGTCGTTCGAGTTCACGGAGCAGAAGCTCGACAGCATCATGACCGGGATCCACGCCGCCACCTGGGAGACTGCCGAGGAATTCGGAGCCCCCGGCAACTACGTCATTGGCGCGAACATCGCCGGCTTCATCCGCGTCGCCCGTGCCATGGAGGCGCTGGGCCTCATCTAGGTGCCGATCCCGGCACCTTGTGCATCAGGCGGGCCTGCGCAGCCACATCACGTACATGCTGCCGAAAAAGTCCGGGTGGGCTTTTTCGAACTTCCCCCATTGCGCGAGGCTGGTCGGGTCGCTCACCCGCGGCTCGTTGTTCGCGAGGAACTCCGGGTCGGCCTCCAGGCCCATGAACTGCAGCCCGAGCGGCGCGATCATCGCGGCGATTCGTTCGGTCGTGAACTGGTGTTCCTGCACATGGAAGAGCAGGTCGCGGCACTCGGAGAGCGTGAAGAAATCCCGCCAGCGGATGCAGGCCTCGTGCAGCGGGTCGTCGGTGTCGCTCATGAGGAGGTGGCGAAAATTGCGGATGCCGTCGGCGGTCGATGGATGGCCATCTTCGGTGATGCGCCGGCGTGCCGCGCGCACCGCGGCGCGGGCGCTCTCGCTGTACAGGGCGACCTTCATCCAGCCCCCGGCACGCAGACAGCGCGCGAGGGCGGCGAGCCCGCGGGCGGGGTCGGCCATGTGGTGCAACACGCCGATCGATTCGATGAAGTCGAACTGCCGGCCGAGTTCGGGCAGGTCGAGCAGGTCACCGTGCAGGAACTCGACGTTCGCGATGGCGAACTCCCGGGCCTTCAGCAGGCCGTAGGCGAGGCTCGCGCGGCTGAGATCGATCGCGAGAATGCGCGCGGCGGGGTACTCACGCCCGCACCACAACGCCTGGCGGCCGGTGCCGCAGCCGGCGATCAGTACCTCCACCGCCTGGTCGGGCAGGGCCTGCAGCGCGGGTTGCTGATCGGGTGCGAGGTGGGGCAGGCAGCGCCTGATGCGATTGTCGAGCGTCTCGGTGCGCGGCTCCCCGAGGAAACGCCAGCGCGGGTAGGGGTTCTCCTCGTACTGCTGCCGTACCGCCCTGGAGATCGTGTCGCTGATACGGCCGAGGGCACCAATCTGGGGCTCGATTGCGCGCAGCGCCCGCGGTTCCTCGAGCTGGAACCGGCACATGTCGCGGAACTCGCCGAGGCGGTTGAAGGGCGAGGCGAGCGCGGCGGCGCCGGCATCGGGCAGAACCTCGGCGAGCAGCCCGTAACAGCCGGCGATCGCGGTGAGCAGGGCCGCATCGGCGGCATCGGCCGCGCCGTTGCCGAGCCGCTGGAGGCAGCTTGCTAGCTGGTCGTTTTCCGCAGCCGTCGCGTGCAACACGAACTCGGTGTGCAGCGCGTAGATCGCGAGAGCCGCCGTCGACCGCACCGCCGTCTCGTGCAGGCCCGGCGGAATCGCCCGCGCATGGATCGCGGCGAGCAACGCGCGGCGCAGTTCGGTGATCAGCTGCTCGTAAGCCACGTGGTACAGGACGGTCTTCTGCAGCACCAGCAGCAGGAGCTCGTCGTCGAGCAGCCGGAGGGCGCGCCCCGAGGCGATTTCCGCCGGCAACGCACCGGCGCGTGACAGCCGCATGAGCTCGGGGACGCTGGAGGTGTGCTCCAGCAGCAGGTAGAGCAGCTTGTCGATTCCCAGGAACTCGATCTTCTCGCGGCGCAGGGCCTCGATCAGCATCGACCGTTCAGAGTTCAGGGAGCCGTCGATCTTCACCCTCGGCAACCACTGGTTCAGCCGCTGCCAGTAGTGCCCGTTGTCGATATCGCTGCGGACCGCCTCGATCAGGCTGTGTATGGCCACGTCGTAGTTCAGTCCCCGGATGGCCATGGAGCCGAAGAAAAACCAGGCCTCCGCCATGCGGGGGTCGATTCTCAGGGCGTCCTGGATGCTGCCTGCGGCCTCGGGAACGGCGTCGCGCGCCGTGAGTGCCTTGCCGAGCCAGTAGTGCGCATAGGTGTTGCGCGCGTCGCTGGCGAGCGCCCGGCGGAAATCGCTCTCGGCGGCGGCGAGCCCCGGCCCGAGGCAGGTGCGCAGCCCGTCGAGCAGGGCGGTCGCCGACGCCCGCCCGGCGGCGCTCGCGAGGCCGGCGGCGATCTCCCGCTCGGCGTGCAGTCGGTCGCCGTTTTCGACGAGCCGCGTGATTTCGCGGAACATGCGCCTCTCGGCGTCCGTCCCCGTGACTTTTTCCTCGGTCATGCGCCGCCCATGGCTGATCTGCGTCCGCCACTGTAACAAGTCGCGGCCGGCGGATCAGGCACCGGTCCGGGAATTGTCTGCCTCAGTCGAGCGAACTCGGGAAGCCGATCGGCACGAAGTGGTTGAAGCAGACGACCGCGCGCTGGCCGGCCGGCAGTGCGTTGCGCCAGTGGTAAATGCTGTTGCCGGAAAAGAAGACGCCGTCGCCCACCCGCAGCAGGGCTTCCTGCGGCTGGCCGTCGAGCTCGAGGTAGATCGGCCAGGGCTCCGGGTCGCCGTCGCGGTCGAGGTACTGCATGTCGATCACCACGCAGACGTTGTAGACGCACTGCGCGCGATCGAGGTGGCGGTCGAGCACGGAATGCTCCTCGTAGCAACTGAGGTAGCAGTAGGAGGGGATGACCTTCTCGCCGTTGATCGTGTTGACGATACCCGCCAGCCCGTTGTGCAGCGAGGCGATGGTCGGCTGGTTGTGGATCGAGGCGCGCAGCTTCACCTGGCCGTCGTCGAGCGGCGGGAAATAGCCCCTTTCGCGGAGCTGGCGCACGTAGTGGCGCAGCTTCGAGCGGTGCGGCTCCGGCACGATATCGCGCAGGATCGCATGGCGATGTTCGCGCACCGATGCCCGCGCCGCCTGCCGCTGCGCTTCCCACTGCGCGGTGCGCGCCGGGGCTGCGCTGCCGGCGAGCGCGTGGAGATCGCGCTGCCGTTCGCTCGCCGGCACTCTCGTCGGGTACACCATGCCGGTGCCGGCGTCGACGCCCCAGACGAGATCGACGCCGGGCGGCAGCGCCGGGGTGTGACGTCCGAGGACGCGCCGGACCTCGGCCGGGATCGGCTGTCCGGCCGGTTGCGGGATGAGCCGGGCCGCCGGGGCGAGTTCGGCGGCGAGATCGACCGGCGCGTCGGGATCGGGAAAGAAGGCGTCGGGGGCCGGCAGTTCCTCCACGAGGACATGGTGCCGGCGCATGCTCTCCCGGAGCGCCGGGTTGAACCGGGCCGGATCGCGCGCGGGGGCTGCTCCCGGCGCGTATTGCATCAGCAGCCAGCGCACCAGCTCCGGGTCCTCGGTGAGATCGAGCATGGCGTTGTAGGCGGGCTCGCCATGGCGGCGGGCAATCAGCATCAGCTGCACGCTGAGTTCCGGCTGAATGCCGAGGGCCATGCGGCCATCCGGACGTGGTCGCATGAAAAGAATCCCGGAATCGATCAGGCGCTGCCGCGTGTCGCCACCCGGCGGTTCCGCGAGCGGGCGAATGCCGCCGGCGGGTGCCTGTTGACTGAGGACATGGTCGAGCAGGCTCAGCAACCAGGTCGCCAGGTCCGGGTAGTCTTTGAGGCTCATGTGGGCGCGGC
>JAKLLP010000056.1 GCA_023150055.1 Gammaproteobacteria bacterium
TCCCGGCCTGGGCGATGCGGCGCATGGCCGAGCGCAGCGGCCAGCCGAGCCGCGAACTCTTCACCCCGATCACGTCCCCGAGCGTGTCCTGCACATGGACCCGCACCAGCGGTGCGGCTTCGCCCGAGAGATCACCATGTCCGAGCGCCAGGTGCACGTTGCGGTTGACGTGGTCTTCGTAGCAGTAGAGCCTGAAGCGGCCGAGGTCGGTATCGACGTCCTGCTCGGAGATGCGCTCGACCGACACCTCGTTCTGCAGGCGGAAGCGGATGAGGTCGGCAATGCTGCCGATCTTCAGGCCATGCGCGCGGGCAAAGGTCTCCAGCTGCGGTCGCCGCGCCATCGTGCCGTCCTCGTTGAGGATTTCGACGATCACCGCGGCAGGCTCGAGACCGGCCAGGCGCGCGAGATCACAGCCGGCCTCGGTGTGGCCGGCACGGGTCAGCACGCCGCCGGGCTGCGCCATCAGCGGAAACACGTGACCTGGCTGGCGCAGATCCTCCGGGCGGGCGTCGGGGGCCACTGCGACGCGGATCGTGCGTGCCCGGTCGTGCGCCGAAATCCCGGTGGTGACGCCCTCGGCGGCCTCGATCGACACCGTGAAGTTCGTGGTGTGTTCCTCATCGGTGCCGGTGACCATCAGCGGCAGTCGCAGTTGCTGGCAACGGCTGCGGGTCAGCGTCAGACATATCAGGCCACGTCCGAAGCGGGCCATGAAGTTGATGTCTTCCGGGCGGATCCTGGCCGCCGCCATCAGCAGGTCGCCCTCGTTCTCGCGATCCTCGTCGTCGACGATGACCACCATGCGACCCTCGCGCAGGTCCGCGATGATCTCGTTGATGTCGCTGAAGACGCTGGTCATTTCGGTCGTTTGGTCTTTCACGGCCTCGACTCCACGGGCGATCGGGATCTCAGGCCCCCGAGCGCGGGCCCTCCATGATGCGCTCGATATAGCGGGCGACCAGGTCGACCTCCAGGTTTACCCTGGTTCCCGGCCGATAGCCGCTCATGATGGTCTCCTGCATGGTATGGGGAATGATATTGACCCCTGCGGTGTCGTCGGCCACTTCGTTGACCGTGAGGCTGACGCCATCGATGCACAACGAGCCTTTCTTCGCCACGTAACGGGCAAGCCCCCGTGGCAGCCTGAACGACATCCGCGAGGAGCGCGCGTCCGGCGTAACGGCAACCAGCTCCCCCACGCCATCGACATGGCCCGTGACCAGGTGCCCGCCGAGCGGCTCGTTGAGCGTCAGCGCCGGCTCCAGGTTGACGCGGTCACCGACGGCCAGCCCCCCGAGAGTCGTCAGGGCCAGTGTCTCGGCCGAGACATCGAAACCGGCGGTCGCGCCCTCGCTGGCGGTCACTGTCAGGCAGGCCCCGTTCACGGCAATGCTCGCCCCATGGGTCAAGCGGTCGACCGGCAGCCTGCCGACGTCGATCAGCAGACTTGCATCGCCACCGTTGCGCGACAGCTGCCGCACGACCCCGATGGACTGCACGATACCCGTGAACATCAACGCTCCCGCCTGGCGAATGTCAGCCGACAGTCTGAGCCGATACGGCGCAGGTCTGTCAACTCGAACTCGGGCCGTGCCGCCATCTCCGGCAGAGGCTTCGTCGCGAACATGCCGAATCCGTCGGCGCCGAGCACATGCGGCGCAAGGTAGAGGACGATTTCATCGACGAGGCCCGCATCGAGCAGCGCCCCGTTGACCCCGGGCCCGGCCTCGACCAGCAGTTCGTTACAGCCAAGTTCGGCCAGTCGCTCGAGTACCGCAGCCAGGTCCGGGTGGCCTTCCCGGTCGGCGACCTCCTCCACCAGCGCCCCGGCTGCCTCCAGGGCACTGCGCCGCTCGGGTGGTGCGCGCGTGCAGAAAATTCGGGTTTCTCCTGGCTGGCGGATGAGCCGAACCGCGGGCGGCGTCCTGAGCCCGGAGTCGAGCACGATGCGCGCGGGCTGCAGCACATCGCCGAGATCACTCCGGCGCACGGTGAGCGCCGGATCATCGGCGATCACCGTTCCCACGCCGGTCAGGATCGCAGAGCTGCGGGCCCGCAGGGCCTGGACATCGTGGCGCGAGGCCTCCCCGCTGATCCAGCGGCTCGCGCCAGTCGCAAGCGCCGTGCGTCCATCGAGGCTCGCCGCGAACTTGCTGCGCAGGTATGGACGCCCGCGCTCCATGCGCGTGAAAAAGCCGATATTGAGCGCCCTCGCCTCGGCGGCCAGCACGCCGGACTCCACCGCGATCCCCGCGGCCTCGAGCGTGCGCGCACCATCGCCCGCCACCCGTGGGTTGGGATCGCTCACGGCGTAGACGACCCGGGCGACACCCGCCGCAATCAGCGCGTCCGTGCACGGCGGCGTGCGCCCGTGGTGGCTGCAGGGTTCGAGCGTCACGTAGGCCGTCGCACCGCGCGCAGCCGCACCGGCGGGCTGCAGGGCAGTTACTTCCGCGTGCGGCCCGCCGGTCCGCGCGTGCCAGCCCTCCCCGACCACCTGCCCACCGGCGACGATCACGCAGCCGACGCGCGGATTCGGGTGCGCACTGTAAAGCCCGCGCCGCGCCAGTTGCAGCGCCCGGGCCATGAAGGCGAAATCGGCAGCGCTCGCGCTCATTTCTCGTCGGGCAGAAGCGAGAGCTGGTTGCGCCGCGCACGGGTGTCGCCGCTCTCGCGCAGGCGGCGGATCTCGTCCTGGAACTGGGTGACATCCTGGAAACTGCGATATACCGAGGCAAAGCGCACGTAGGCCACCTCGTCCATGTCGCGCAGCTCCTCCATCACCATCTCGCCGAGCAGGCGTGACGGGATCTCGCGCTCGCCCATCGTCTGCAGGCGGTGGATGATGCGCGCGATCGCCGCCTCCACTGCCTCCATCGCCACCGGGCGCTTCTCGAGCGCGCGCACCATGCCGCCGCGAAGTTTTACCTCGTCGAAAGGCTCACGCGACTGATCCCGCTTGACGAGCCGCGGCATGACGAGCTCGGCGGTCTCGAAGGTCGTGAAGCGCTCGCCACAGCCCTGGCACTCGCGCCGCCGGCGTATCTGCCGGCCCTCGCCCGCGAGGCGCGAGTCGATGACCTTGGTCTCCTGGTGGCTGCAGAACGGACAATGCATGACTAAGGTGCCGGCACTTCGGTTGCGAAAAGTCGGCCAGGCGGATGCAGCGCCGGCTTCCGCGGAGCATTGTACCCGCGCGTCGGGGACGGTTCCCCGCAGGGTAACGTCCCCGAGCCAGTCCCTAACCGTACACCGGGAACCGACGGCAGAGCTCGACGACCTCGCCCCGCACGCGCGCGATACGGCCCGGGTCGCCGATGTCGCCGAGAACCTCGCTGATCCAGGCGACGAGCTGCTCGACCTCGCCGGCGCCAAAGCCCCGCGTGGTGATGGCCGGCGTGCCGATGCGAATGCCGCTGGTCACGAACGGCGAGCGCGGGTCGTTCGGAACCGCGTTCTTGTTGACGGTGATGTTGGCGCGCCCGAGCGCCGCATCGGCATCCTTGCCGGTAATGTTCTTGTCGACCAGATCGAGCAGGAACATGTGGTTATCGGTGCCGCCGGAGACGATGCTGAAACCACGCCGGGCGAGTCCCGCGGCGAGCGCCCGGGCGTTGGCCTTGACCTGTTGCTGGTAGACCTTGAACCCGGGCTGCATCGCCTCGAGGAAGGCCACCGCCTTGGCGGCGATCACGTGCATCAGCGGCCCGCCCTGCGTGCCGGGAAAGACCAGGGAGTTGAGCTTCCTGGTGATCTCCTCGTTGTCCCGCGCGAGGATCAGCCCGCCGCGCGGCCCACGCAGCGTCTTGTGGGTGGTCGTGGTGGTCACATCCGCCAGCGGCACCGGGTTGGGATATTCGCCGGCAGCGACCAGCCCGGCGACATGCGCCATGTCGACGAAAAAATAGGCGCCGACCTCGTCGGCGACGCGCCGGAAAGCCGCCCAGTCGACCACACGCGAGTAGGCGGAGAAGCCCGCGATGATCATCTTCGGCCGGTGCTCGCGGGCCAGGGCCGCGACCGCCGCGTAGTCGATCTCGCCCGTCTCGGCCTGGAGACCGTAGGAGACGATGTTGTAGAGCCGCCCGGAGAAGTTCACCGGCGAGCCGTGCGTGAGATGCCCGCCGTGGGCGAGACTCATGCCGAGCACGGTATCACCCGGATTGAGCAGCGCCATGTAGACCGCGGCATTCGCCTGGGAACCGGAATGCGGCTGCACGTTCGCATAAGCGGCACCGAAGAGTTCCCTGGCCCGGTCGATCGCCAGCACCTCGGCCTGGTCGACAAACTCGCAGCCGCCGTAATAGCGCTTACCCGGGTAGCCTTCCGCGTACTTGTTGGTGAGCACGCCACCCTGGGCCTCGAGCACGCGCGGGCTTGCATAGTTCTCGGAGGCGATCAGCTCGATGTGCTCCTCCTGGCGGCGCTCCTCGCCGGCGATGGCCGCCGCCAGCGCCGGGTCGAAGCCGGCGATCGTCATGTCACTGCTGAACATCGCTACCTCCGCGGGAAATGGGCGGCAATTGTACCCGAGCCCCGCGGCGGCAAGCCGCTACCCCGCCCGCCTCCGCGCAGCAGCGAGCTGGCATGACACCACCGGCTTCGGGAATAATCGCGCCTCCCTGCCGGGTCGCGGAATTTCAGCATGAGCCAGTACGTATACACCATGAACCGGGTGGCCAAGGTCGTGCCGCCGAAGCGTTTCATTCTGCGGGACATCTCGCTCAGCTTTTTCCCGGGCGCCAAGATCGGCGTGCTCGGCCTGAACGGCGCCGGCAAGTCCACGCTCCTGCGGATCATGGCCGGCGTCGACCCGGATTTCGAGGGTGAGGCGCGGCCACAGCCCGGCATCCGCATCGGTTACCTGTCGCAGGAGCCCGAACTCGATCCGGCGAAAACCGTGCGGGAGATCGTCGAGGAAGGTGTCGCCGACACCATTGCACTGGTGCACCAGTTCAATGCCATCGCCGAGCGGTTCGCCGAGCCGATGGACGACGAGGCGATGACCAGACTTCTCGACGAGCAGGCGAAGCTGCAGGACAAGATCGACGCCGTGAACGGCTGGGAAGTCGACCGCAAGCTCGAGATCGCCGCCGATGCGCTGCGCCTGCCGGAGTGGCCGGCGCAGATCGGCAAGCTCTCCGGCGGCGAACGCCGACGGGTGGCCCTCTGCCGCCTGCTGCTTTCGCAGCCCGACATGCTGCTACTCGACGAGCCGACCAACCACCTCGATGCGCAGTCGGTCGCCTGGCTGGAAAAATTCCTCGAGCAGTACCCGGGCACCGTCATCGCGGTGACCCACGATCGTTACTTTCTCGACAACGTCGCCGGCTGGATCCTCGAACTCGACCGCGGTCACGGCATTCCCTGGAAAGGCAATTACTCCTCCTGGCTGGAGCAGAAGGAAGCCCGCCTTGCCACCGAGGAAAAACAGGAAGCCGCGCGCCAGAAGACCATCAAGGCGGAACTCGAGTGGGTGCGTGCCAATCCGTCTGCGCGGCGCGCGAAGAGCAAGGCACGACTGCAGCGCTTCGAGGAGCTGTGTTCGCAGGATTTCCAGCGCCGCCAGGAAACCAACGAGATCTATATCCCCCCCGGCGACCGCCTCGGCGATCTCGTCATCGAGTTCAGCCACCTGCGCAAGGCGTTCGGCGAGCGGCTGCTGATCGAGGACTTCAGTGGCCAGATTCCCCCCGGTGCCATCGTCGGTGTCGTTGGCCCGAACGGCGCAGGCAAGACCACGCTCTTTCGCATACTCACCGGCCAGGAAGAGCCGGACGGCGGCGGGATCCGCATCGGCCCCACGGTGCACATGGCTTACGTGGACCAGTCGCGCCAGAGCCTCAATGACGAAAAAACCGTGTGGGAGGAGATCTCCGGCGGCCAGGAACTGATCATCGTCGGCCGGTACGAAACGCCATCACGCAGCTACGTCGGCCGGTTCAACTTCAAGGGCGCCCAGCAACAGCAGAAAATCGGCCTGCTCTCCGGCGGCGAGCGCAACCGGGTACACCTGGCCAAGGTGCTGCGATCCGGGGCCAATGTGCTGTTGCTCGACGAGCCCACCAACGACCTCGACGTGGAGACCCTGCGTGCGCTCGAAGAGGCCCTGCTCGACTTTCCGGGCTGCGCCATCGTCATTTCCCACGACCGCTGGTTTCTCGACCGGATCGCCACCCACATCCTGGCTTTCGAGGGCGATAGCCAGCTGACCCTGTTTGCGGGAAACTACGCGGAGTACCAGCGGGACCTGCACCGCCGTCTCGGCGACGACGCCGATCAGCCGCATCGGATACGGTACAAGCCACTCCAGCACTGAGCTGTGGAGAACGGCCGGAGGGACACCATGACCACCAGCGCCTGGCTCGATAACCAGAACCGACTGCACCGGGAGTGCGTCAACGGGGAGTGCCCGCATTGTGGTGCGGTGTCACACTTCTCGCTGCTCGCCTGCCCCTCCTTCAACCGCGTGTGCGCCGATCGGCCGGCGCGCATCGGCATCGTGCTCCAGTGCGACTCCTGCCGGATGCCTCTGTTCTTCCGCTACCGGGTGCGCGGCTGGCACGAGGACCGCGTGGAGTTGCACCCGTCCCCGGAGGAGATGGAACCGGCGCCCGAGCGGTTCAACTACGCACACCTGCCAGAGCCGGTCGCGAACGCCTTTCGCGAAGCGCTGGCCTGCTACCGCGCGCAGCTGTTGCAGGCGTTCGCCGCGATGTGCCGCGCCACCACCGAGGCGATGCTGGAAGACCTGGGCGAACGCAGCCGCCTGCGCATCTTCGACCAGGTGGCCGAGGTCCGCTCGATGGCCGAAATCGATGACGGAACTTTCGCCGCAATCCGGCGCGTACTCTTCGAGGGCGAGACGGGACGCGGCGAGCAGCAGTCGCTGAGCCGCGTGCAGGCGGCGGTGCTGCTCGAGACCATGAAGGACCTGCTCTACCAGACCTACGTGCGACGGGCGAAACTGCAGCAGGCGCTGCGCCTGCGCCACTTCCCGCCCGAGCCCGCGGCGGCGGCGCGATCGACATCGACCGTTACCACGGTGAGACCCACTCCGCGCTCCGCCTGACACGCGAGGCTCGCGGCTAGCCGACCCACTCCCGCGCGTTGCAAAACATCCGCATCCAGGGGCCTTCCGGGCCCCACTCCGGCGGACACCAGGAATGCTGGAAGCGAAGGTGCACCCGCTCCGGGTGCGGCATCATGATGGTCACCCGCCCGTCGGCGGAGGAGAAACCTGCCACGCCATCGGGCGAGCCGTTTGGATTGGCGGGATAACTGCGCGCCGGACGGCCCAAATTATCGACGTAACGGATCGCGAGCTGGCCGGCCTCCTGGCAGGCGGCCAGATCGTCGTCCTGCGCGAACTGCGCCCGGCCTTCGCCATGCGAGGTTGCGATCAGCAGGCGGCTGCCCGCCATTCCACGCAGGAGAACAGACCTGCCATCGACGACCTCCACCAGACTGAGACGCGCCTCGAACTGCTCCGAGAGGTTGCGTACGAACCGCGGCCAGTGCTCCGCGCCGGGGATGATCGGGCGCAGCGCCGCGAGCATCTGGCAGCCGTTGCAGACACCGAGCGCGAACGTGTCGGCCCGCCGGAAAAACGCCTCGAGTTCCGACCTGGCAGCCGCGTTGAACAGGATCGACTTCGCCCAGCCGCCACCGGCGCCGAGGACATCACCGTAGGAAAATCCGCCACAGGCGACCAGCCCGCAGAACTCCCCGAGGCCACGTCGGCCGCCGAGGATCTCCGACATGTGCACATCGATCGGCGTGAATCCGGCGCGCAGAAAAGCCGCCGCCATCTCGATGTGGCCGTTGACACCCTGCTCGCGCAGGATCGCCACCCGCGGCGACGTCAGGCCGACGAGACGCGGTGCGCTGGCCGGGTCGAAACTCAGCGTCGGTGAAAGACCCGGATCCTGCGGATCCTGCAGGGCCTGGTAAGCCTCGGCTGCAGTCTGCGGGTTGTCGCGCAGCGCCTGCAGGCGGTAGCTCAGCTCCGACCAGGCCGCATGCAACTCGCCGCGGGCGAAATCGAGGAGCTTCGCCCCACCCTGGCGGAACACCAGCCGGTCGCCGCCCGTCACCGTGCCGATCCGACGTGCGCCGCCTGCCACGCCATGGGCGGCGAACAGCGCCTCGACCGCGGCGGCATCCTCGCGGCGGACCTGGATCACCGCGCCGAGTTCCTCGGCGAACAGCGCGGCAAGTGCGTCACCGGCCGCCAGGTCGATCGCCAGTCCGGCGCGGCTTGCAAAGGTCATTTCGCAGAGCGTGGCGAACAGGCCGCCGTCCGAGCGATCGTGGTAAGCGAGCAGCAGGCATTTCTCATGCAAAGCCAGAATACAGTCAAATAAGTTCTTGAAATAAATAGGATCATCTAAATCAGGAACCAGACCGCCCGTGATCGTGAACACCTGGGCAAGGCTCGAGCCGCCCAGCCGGTTGCGGCCACCGCCCGCATCGAGCAGGTAGAGCAACGAGCCCTCTTCGCGGGCGAGCTGCGGCGTGAGCGCGCGACTGATCTCGGCCACCGGCGCAAAAGCGGTGACGATCAGCGACACGGGTGCCACGACGGATTTCGGCGCACCGTGTTCCTGCCAGGCGGTGCGCATCGACAGGGAGTCCTTGCCGACCGGAATCGCGATGCGCAGCGCGCGGCACAGGCTCGTGGCGGCTGACACCGCCTCGAGCAACGCCTCGTCCTCGCCATTGACCCCGCTGGCTGCCATCCAGTTCGCCGACAGGCGCACCCGGTCGAGCCCGGTCACGGGCGCCGAGACGAGGTTGATGAGCGCCTCCCCGATGGCCATGCGTGCCGCAGCGGCCGGGTGGGTCACGGCGAGTGGCGGCCGCTCGCCGATCGCCATCGCTTCGCCCGCCACGCCATCGAAGCCGAGCGCCGTCACTGCGGCATCGGCCACCGGTACCTGCCAAGGTCCCACGAGCTGGTCGCGGTGCACCAGCCCACCCACGGAGCGATCGCCGATATGAATCAGGAAGGACTTGTCCGCCACGGCAGGAAAACGCAGAACGCGCTGACAGGCCTCCGCGAGACCGATGCCGGCGAAAGCCCCCGTGTCCTCCACGACCCGCGCTTTACGCTGCACCGTCATCCGCGTGCGCGGCGCCTTGCCGAGCACCACCTCGAGCGGCATGTCGACCGCCGGCTCGCCGAGCAGCGCGTCACCGACGACCAGGCGGCGGGTCCCATCCGCGGTACCGACGACCGCGAAGGGACAGCGCTCCCGCTCGCACACTGCGCGGAACCAGTCGAGATCGGCCGGCAGGAGCGCCAGCACGTAGCGCTCCTGTGCCTCGTTGCACCAGATCTCGGCAGGCGTCATGCCGGGTTCCGCGCTGGGTATCGCACGCAGCTCGATATGGGCGCCGCGGTGGCTGTGGTCGATCAGCTCCGGCAACGCATTCGACAGCCCACCGGCACCGACATCGTGGATCAGCAGTATCGGGTTGTGACCGCCGTCTGCGGCACCGGCCGCCCAGCAGGCATCGATCACCTGCTGGGCGCGACGCTGCATCTCCGGATTGCCTCTCTGCACCGAGGCGAAATCAAGGTCCTCGGTGCTCTGCCCGCTGGTCATCGACGAGGCAG
>JAKLLP010000057.1 GCA_023150055.1 Gammaproteobacteria bacterium
CAGCACCGCGAAGGCGCGTCGCTGATAGGCCTGCACCGCCACACCCATGCCATCCCAGCCGGCCAGGGCCGGACTGCGCAGGACCGCCTCGAGCAGCATGAGTTGCAGCTCGAGCAGTGCCGCCTCCTCCGCGTCTAGCGTTACCGCCACCCCGTTTTCACGCGCCACCCTCGCCAGGTCGACGAGCCCCGGGAGGAGATCCTTGAAAACGGCCTCCCGCTGCACCCATTCGAGCCTGGGGTGCAGGGCCGAGAGCTTCACCGAGATGCCCGGCGGATCGCGAGACGCATCCCACTCGCGACCGAGCCGTCGAATCGCATCGTCATAGGCGGCGAAATAGCGCGCGGCATCGCTGCGAGAGAGCGCGGCTTCACCCAGCATGTCAAAGGAGTACCGGTAGCGCCTCGCGCCCGCTTGCCGGCAACGCGCCAGCGCCTCGCCGATGTCCCGGCCCATGACGAACTGCTCGGCGATGACCCCCATCGCGTGGCGCAGCGCGGCCCGCACCAGCGGTTCGCCCAGCCTGGTCATCATTTGCCGGAGGAACCCGCCCGGGTTGTGCACGGCTGCCGGGTCGGGCGCCAGCAGCTCGCCGGTGAGCATCAGCGCCCAGGTCGACGCATTGACGAACAGCGAGTCACTGTCGTGGAGATGCTCTGCCCAGTCCCCTCCTGTCAGGCGGTCGCTGATCAGAAGGTCGGCAGTCGGGGCATCCGGAACGCGGAGCAGCGCCTCGGCGAGGCACATGAGCGCAACGCCTTCGGCCGAAGAAAGTTCGTACTGGTGCAGCAGGGCGTCGAGGCCTGACTTGTGCCGGCGATCGCGGCGCACCGCATGGACCAGCCGCTGCGCGGTCCGCGAGACCGCCTGCTGTGCCACCGGGCTGGTCTCGGCCCGTCGCAGCGCGCTCTCGAGCAACTCGCCCTCGTCGGCGAGATAAAAAGGGTTGATCCTGCGTCCTACCGCCGAGGCCGGCTGACGCAGCTTGTCGCCCATGGCCTCCACCTGGCCCGGAGGCGCACCGCCCTGCACGCCGGCAGCACGGGCTCTCTCACCGGACGTCGCATCCACACAGGTAGTAAAGTCCCCGCGGGTCGTTGAAATCCCTCAATGCCGTCCACTGCCGCTCGCCGGTGGCAAGCAGCCCCTCCAGTGCCCGGTTCCGGTTCAGCCGCAGACCGGTGGCCGCGAGGTGGTTCGTTACGCGTATCGCGTAGTCGCGCAGCAACTGCGCCAGAAAAGGCAGTTCAGGCTCCAGGTATTCCACCCCATAAGCGCCGCTCTCGAGGCCCGCGAGACCGGCGGCGGCGTCGATTGCCCCGCTCAGGTCGCCGATGGTATCCACCAGGCCGAGTTGTTGTGCGTCGCTGCCGATCCAGACTCGGCCGCGCGCGATCTCGTCGGCTTGCGCAAATTCCATTTCGCGGGCCTCTGCCACGCGGTCGACAAAGATGCGGTAGGCGTCCTGCACCGAGCTGTCGAGAATTCGTCGCGCATCCTCGCCGAGAGGCCGGTCCAGACGCAGCTGGCCCGAGAGTTCGGTGGTGCCGATGCCATCGACGTGGATCCCGAGGGCGTCCAGGCCGCGATCGAATGTCGGCACCAGGGCACCGACCCCGATCGAACCGGTGATGGTGCTCTCACTGGCCCAGATCTCGTCGGCAAACATCGAGATGTAATAGCCGCCGGATGCGGCGAGAGTGCCCATCGAGACCACCAGCGGCTTACCGGCGTCCTGCAGCGCCCGCAGCTCATCGAGCACGACCTCCGACGCGAACATGCTCCCACCGGGACTGTCGACGCGCAGGACCACCGCCTTGATCGCGTCGTCAACGGCTGCCTGCTGCACCAGCGCCGCCAGCGAGTCACCGCCGATAGTGCCCGGTGGCGCCTGGCCATCCACGATCTGCCCCGACGCGACGATGACGCCGACCTGGTCCGCGCTGAAGTCCATTGCCGGTGTCTTGCGGTTGGCGCTGAGATAAGAGCGATAATCGATCTGGCTGAACTCGCCGTCGCCGCCCTCCATCTCCCCGACGACGCCGATCATGTGATCGCGGAATTCCTGGCGGCTCATCAACTTGTCGACGAGTCCGCCTTCCAGCGCCACGCGGGAAGCAGAACCGCCAGCGTCCTGCAGGCGCGCGGCAAATTCGTTCGCATATTCATCGATGAACTGCGCAGAAAGCTTGCGCGCGCCCGCCACGTCGCGCTGATAAACGGTCCACATCGCCTGCAACCACTGGCGGCTCGCGGCCTTGTCTTCTGCCGACATGTCGTCACGGATGAACGGCTCCACGAAAGACTTGTATTCGCCCACCCGAAAGACGTTGAGATCGACCCGCAGCTTGTCGAGAGCGCTTTTGAAGAACGTCCGGTAGTAACCAAAACCATCGACGTAAACGGCGCCAAGATCATTGAGGTAGACCTCGTCTGCGTGAGCTGCCAGGTAATACTGGCCCTGGTCGAAGGAGTCCCCGATCGCGATGACCTTCTTGCCGGCCTCCCTCACCTTGCCGAGCGCGGCGGCCACCGCCTGCAACCTGGGCAGGCCGGCGGCATCGAGCAGTTCAAGGCGCAGCACAACGGCTTTGATGCGGTCGTCGGTGGCAGCCGCCTCCAGGCTCTCGACGAGATCCTGTACCAGCACCTGGCGCACACCATCGCCCTGGAGCTCACCGAGCGCACGCTCGAGCGGATCGCCGGCGAGTTGCTCGACCAACTCGCCTTCCGGATCGAGAATCAACGCTGCCGACGATGGCACCCGGACGGGAGTGCCCACCATGCCCACCAGCAGCAGGCCGAAAATGACGAGGAGAAGCAGGAGGTGCAGGACCCGGCGCAGCGTGTTCAACACCTGCCAGATACCGCCGAGGAAACGGACGAAGACGTTTGGTTTACTCATCGTCGTGCCTTCTTCATGCGCCAGCCATGCGCGTTTCAGTTGCCGGCCCTATAGCTGACCCGATAGATCGCGCCCGCCGAATCGTCGCTCACGAGCAGGGCGCCGTCGGGGGCAACCATGATATCAACCGGCCGGCCGAGCACCTTGTCGCCATCCAGAAATCCGTCCATGAAGGTCTCGTAGCCGACCGCCTTGTCGCCGGCGAGGCGCACCAGGGAGACACGGTAGCCCGTCTTTCCGGCCTCCTTGCTGCGATTCCATGAGCCATGCTCGGCGATGAACACCTGCTGCCGAAACGGCGCCGGGAACATGTCTCCGGTATAGAAACGCACGCCGAGCGGAGCCGCGTGGGGATCGAGCGCCTGCACCGGCGCGACGGCATCCTCGCAGCGGCCGAGCTTGCCGAACTCCGGGTCGGCAATTGACCCGCCGTGGCAATACGGGTAGCCGAAATCGAGGCCCGCCCGTGACGCGCGGTTCAATTCACAGGGTGGCGCCTCGTCACCGAGATAGTCCCGCCCGTTGTCCGTGAACCACAACTCACCCGTACCCGGGTGCCAGGTAAAGCCGACGCTGTTGCGGATCCCCCGGGCGAACACCTCCCGCTGCGAGCCATCGGCGTTCATCCGCAACAGCACGCCGAATCCAGGCTCGTTACAGATATTGCACGGCGCGCCGACGGGCACGTAGAGCTTCCCGTCGGGTCCGAAGCCGATGTACTTCCAGGCGTGCGCCGGATTCTTGTACGGCAGGTCCGTGATCACGGGCTCCGGGGCGGGGGGATCGTCCAGGCGGTCCTCGATGCCGGCGAGGCGCAGGATGCGCTGCGGCTCGGCGACGTACAGCGCACCGTCGCGGAACGCGACGCCGTTCGGCATGGTCAGGCCCTTTGCCACGGTGCGCACCACCGGCTGGCCCCCGAACGGATCGGTCACCGCGAAAACCTGGCCTTTGCCGCCCCGAAAGCTTCCGACGAACAAGGTTCCCTTGTCACCGAGCGCCATGGAACGCGCACCGGGCACCTGCACGAGCAACTCGGCGCTGAAACCCTCCGGCAGTCGCAGATGCGCGACTGATGACGCAGGCGTTGCCGCTGCCAGCGCCGGCCCTGCCAACAGGCAGAGGAGAAATCCCGTCAGTCGATCAAGCATGGTCCCTCCATTGCGCCCGATCACGCCTTATTGGTCGGCCCCGAGCAGCCACAGCGACAGCCCGGGCCAGAAAGTCACCACCAGTACGGTCACCAGGAGCACCAGCAGAAACGGCAATGTCGCCCGATAGATTTCCAGTATCGGACGGTCGAAACGGTAGCTTGCCACGACCAGATTACGACCCATCGGCGGCGCCAGGTAGCCCAGTTCCATGTTGGCCACGAACAGGATACCAAGATGAACCGGATTGACCTGGTACTGTTCTGCCACCGGAATCATGAGCGGGACGACGAGCACCAGCGCGGAAAAGATATCCAGGACCGCACCGAGCGCCAGCAGGAACACGAACAGCAGCACCAGGAAGCTGATCGGACCGCCGACCCAGTCCGTGACGACACCGACCAGTTTCTGGGGCACCTGCGCATCGATCAGCACGTTGGTCGAAGCCAGTGATACCCCGAGAATCAACAAGATAGCACCGACCAGCACCATCGACCGGCGCATGATCTGCGGCAACTGTGACAGCGCAATGTCGCGGTGAACGAACACCTCCGTGATCACCGCGTAGACCGCGGTGACCGCTGCGGCCTCCGACACGGCGAAAAATCCACCGTAAATTCCACCGAGCACCACCAGTGGCAAGGGTATATCCAGCCAGGACTCGCGCACCGCGGCGCGCACCTCTCCCCAGGAAAACTCGCTGAGCGGCACGCGGACATGCCTGTTGACCCACAAGCAGTAGGTGCCGAGCCCCGCCATCATCAACAACCCGGGAAGCAGGCCCGCGACGAACATATCGTCGATGGAGGTCTCGGTAATCACGCCGAAGAGAATCAGCGGCAGCGACGGGGCGAACAGCAGCCCGAGGCAACCTGCCGACGTGATCAGTCCGAGGCTGAACCGCTCGTCATAACCAGCCTTGGTGAGCGCGGGTAACAAGGCCGCACCGAGCGCAATGATGGTAACGCCGGAGCCCCCCGTGAAAGCCGTGAAAATTGCGCAGGCGGCTATGGAAACGATGGCAACGCCGCCGGGCACCCAGCCCACCAGCGCAGTCGTCAGGCGCACCAGCCTGAGTGGCGCGCGACTTTCGGCCATAACGTAGCCGGCAAAGGTGAACAGCGGGATAGCGAGCAGGATCGGCGTCTCGGCTATGCCGTAAATCTCGATGGGAATGACCGTCAGGGGAATGTCGGACTGCAGGAACCCGGCAATTGCTCCTGCAGAAATGACCGCAAACAGCGGTGTACCGAGCAGTATCAGCACCAGCAGCACGAGCGGCACGATCATGTGCGCTGCCCGCCCCGGACCAATTCAATGACGGCCTGCACCGTCGCCGCCACATAGCGATACGCAATGAGCGCGAAACCCACGGGGAGAACGGCCTGGGCAATCCAGGCTGGCACGTCACCGAGGATACGGTCACCCGCGTCCAGCGAATCGATGACGAACAGGCCGGAATACCAGGTGAGCGCCATGCAAACGGCACTCGTCAGCGCATTGACCAGAACGCCGCTCACCCGTTGGGCGCGATGAGGCAGGTACCGGGACAAGGCATCGATGCTGACATGGCGCTGCTCGCGGCTGGCTGCCACCGCTCCCATCATGGTGACCCACAGCACCATGACGCGCAGCGCCTCGTCAGCCCAGCCGATCCCAGTGCCCCAGAAATTGCGCAGCAGGATCTGCGCGGCAGCGAGCACGATCATGCTCCCGAGCGTTATCGCCAGCAGCACCGTCTCCACGCGCTGCCCGAGCGAGGCGCGGGTGGGAGCCGCAGCAGGCGGCGAGCCGTTCACGAACCGTCCGCAGAAGCCCCGCCGGATGCGCGCTGGCGGTATTCCGTCAGGTGACGATCCAGTTCGGCGAGCAACGCCGGCGAAAACACGCCCTCATTCCCCAGCCGGGTATTCACCCCGGTGCCGGCGTCGCGCCAGATATCGACATCGGCCGGCTTTGCGTCGACCACGTTGATTCCGCTCGACTCCAGCGCCACGCGCGCCGCCTTGTCATCATCCCAACTCTGCTGATCGAGCCGGCGGTAGACCCCACCCATGACCGCCCGGAAGACCTCCTGGTCCGCGGCACTCAGCTTGTTGAATGCGCGTGAGTCGACCGCCATGAGGCCCATGGTGTACATCAGCGGGGTCGTGGTCATGTATTTGACGCGGGTATGCCATTGCAGGGCAATCACTCCCACCGGCGGCGCCGCCACGACATCGAGCAAACCCGTTTGCAGCCCGGTCAGGACGTCGGTGACCGGCAGGGCCACAGGCGAAAGGCGAAGCGCCTCCATCGCCGCGGCACTCACCCGGTCGCCCTCGGGCACCCAGATCTTCTGGCCGCGCATGTCCGCCGTGGTCGTGACCGGTTTGTTCGCGAAAATCAGCGCAAAGCCCCCGCCGGCAAACCCGAAGGACACGAAGCCTGCCTTCTCGAGACCCGCCATCAGCGTGCTGTCCATGCGCTCCCGCACATAGCCCACCTCGTCAAGGTCGCCGAACAGCAAGGGCAGTCCGTAGACGATGATGTCGGGGTATTTCTCGGCCATGCCACCAGCAGTGAACGCTCCACCGTGGAGCTGACCGATACGGATCTTGCGCAGCACCTGTTTTTCGTTGCCCATCACTCCGCCGCCATACAGCTTTATGACGACGCGCCCCTCGGAGCGCTCTTTCAACTGCTTGGCCGCATCGCGTATATCGCGCATCCACTGCGAACCTTCCGGCGCGACAGTCGCGATCTTGAATTCGGCCGCATGGACTGCGGTAGCGAGAAGAAGAACGGCCAGCAGCAAGCTGGCTCCAACAGACTTTACCCGGCGCATTGATCGCCCTCCTGCGGCATTGATCCGGCGGACGCTTCCTTCAAAAATAGTCATCGGCAGAATCCAGCAGGTCACGTGCCTGTCGCTTTGCGAGCGTGTTGAACAGCGTCAGCCCCGGCCCCTTCGTCGGCAGACTCAGGACTTCGTTCAACAGTTTGTCATGAAGTTCGCGATCATAGACCAGTCGGGCATAGCCGCGCGCATACTCGACCTTGACAGCAAGGTTCCTGCCGCCACTGAGTTCATCGGCTTTTTCGAAATAGGCTTGTCCCTGCTGCGGCTGCCCGCCGAGCGCTTCGGGCCGCAGCGTATTGAGCACGCCGAGGTACATGTTGACGTTCACCAGGCGTGGCTGGTCCTCGAAGATCAGCAGGTGCTGCAACGCATACTCTATCTTCGGCAGGGCCGCTACCGCGGTCCAGTCACTGCTGTGCGCGCGGATATACGCCAGCGAGGCCACGGCGTAACTGTAGAGCGCCTCGGCGTCTCTCGCTCCCAGTGAATCGACAGCCCGCGAGAACCCGTCGTAGTCGAGGCTATCCAACCCGCAGCTATCGCGGTCGGCCGCACACACCGCGCGTGCACCATAGTCCCGGGCCCGGGAAGTGAGCGTGCGGGCGCGTTCCTCGTCCGCCACGAACGCGATGCCGTAGGCGGCGTACAACTGCGCAGCGGCCCCGAGATAGCGGGGGTTGTCCGGGTCGCTGTTGACGAGCGCATCAAGCAGCAGCAGGTAGGCCGGGGTACCCTCTCGCACCAGGTCGGGATCGTCGGATTCAAGAATGGCGAGCGTCAAGCCGTCGGCAAACTGCCCCGCCGCGGCTCCGCCGAGAGCCGCACATCCGGCAAGGAGGAGCAGCGCCCCCGCGACCAGCGTAGGTGCAAAGCACAGACGCACCTTTGCTGTCACGACAGCGGTCATCGCCCGGACCTGTTCCACGGCACGCGAAGGCGCGTATAGCTCAGACTTTTTCTTTGATCCGGGCGGATTTGCCGCTGCGCCCACGCAGGTAATAGAGCTTCGCCCGACGCACGTCACCCCGCCGCTTCACCTTGATGTCTGCGACTGTCGGACTGTAGGTCGGGAACACCCGCTCGACGCCCTCACCATGAGAGATCTTGCGCACAGTGAAGGACGAATTCGCACCACGATTACGCCTGGCAATTACCACGCCCTCGTAGGCCTGCAGGCGCTCCCTGTTGCCCTCCTTGACGCGCACCTGGACGACGACGGTGTCTCCGGGCGAAAAGTCCGGAACGTTCTTCGCTTCGGTCTGTTCCGCTTCCAGCTGTTGAATGATCTTGCTCATGTTTCCTTCACCTTCGTGCAGATCACCCGCACATCACCGTGCGGGTTCATCGTTGATGACTGTTCAGCCTTGTCTATCGGCCGCGCCTTGCTGCACGGCCAGATACTCGCGCAAAAGTTCGCTTTCCTCGACGCTCATGCACCGACTCAGCAGCAGGTCACGGCGCCGCAGGAACGTCCTGCCGAGTGACTGCTGCAGCCGCCAGCGGCGGATCGCAGCGTGATCGCCCTGCAACAGCACGTCGGGCACCGAGCGGCCATCGACTGTCTCCGGCCGCGTGTAGTGGGGGCAGTCGAGGAGCTGGCCCTCGAAAGAATCCTGCTCTGCCGAGGTCTCGTCGCCCAGCACTCCCGGCAAAAGCCGGAGCACCGCATCGATTATGGCCAGCGCAGCGATTTCACCGCCGCTCAGGATGAAATCGCCAAGCGAGACCTCTGCATCGGCCTCCGCCTCGATCACCCGCTCATCGAACCCTTCATAGCGCCCTGCCACCAGGACCATGCCGGACCAGCCGGTCATCTCCCGAGCCAGCCCCTGATCGAAACGCCGGCCCTGTGGGGTCAGAAACACCGTTCTTGCATCCGCTGGCAGTGTGGCACGCGCGGCACGCAAGGCGTCGCGCAGAGGCTCATACCTGAGCACCATGCCAGGCCCGCCGCCATAAGGGCGATCGTCAACCGTCCGGTGAGCATCCCGGGCAAAGTCACGTGGATTCACCGCCGTGACCTCTGCCAGACCCCTCGCCAGCGCCCGGCCACAGACACCGCAGGCAACGCCTGCGGCAATCATGTCCGGGAACAGGGTAATCACCCGAAACTGCATGGCCGCCCTCTCTCAATACTCCTCGTTCCAGTCCACTCGTATCTGCCGACCTTCGAGATCGACCCGCCTGACGACCTGTCCCGGGATGAAGGGCACGAGGCGGCGACGCTCGCCCTCTATCACCAGCACGTCATTGGCGCCAGTGGCCAGCAAATCTTTCACTGTTCCCAGTATCGCGCCCTCCTCGTTCACCACGGTCAGGCCAATCAAGTCCGCCCAGAAAAACTCGTCCGGGCGAGTCGCTCCCAGTTGCCGGCGCCAGACACTGATGGTCGAACCAACGAGCGCCCGGGCCGCGTCGCGATCGGCGATGCCGTCGAGGCGCGCAATGATCCCATTACCATGGACTGCGCCATCGACGACCCGATGAGCGCTTTGCCGCTCGTCACCGATCAGCCATGGGTGATAACCCAGGATTCCGTCACGAGGATCTGTAAAAGAATGGACGCGAACCCATCCCTTTACGCCGAAAACCCCCGTCACCCGCCCGACTACCACTGTCCGCTCTGCCGAGGCCGTCATCGACATACGCTACCCGGCCTGGTTGCAACAGAACGCTCAGGCAGCCTCGGGTTCTTTTGTCTCCCC
>JAKLLP010000058.1 GCA_023150055.1 Gammaproteobacteria bacterium
AGCGGAAACAATGCCGAACCATCGCGTCGCAGGCCGCCGGTGATCGCCCGGTAGATCTCGCCATCGCTCCAGTCGCCCAGCGCCGCCGGCGTGATGTTCTTCGACACCAGGACGCCGGGCAGCCCCGTCGACTCGTCGAAGACCTCACCGCCACGGCCGAGCGTGCCCGGCACGATCGGCCCCGAGAAATACCCCCAGTCGCGTCCCGAGTGACAGTCCATGCAGACGGTCACGTGGGTAGCGAGGTAGCGGCCGCGCTCGATCTCCTCCGGCGCCGTCGGCGACACGATATCGGGCACCGGGATTTCGCGTGGCAGGACCAGACCGAACCAGGTGAAAAATCCCCCAGCCGCCACCACGACGAGCACGATGATCGCGAATCCAAGCTTTTTCATGTCCTGCAATACTCCGATGAGTCCGACTGCGCCGTCGTCATTGTTGGTGCAAACCTGACGCCGGCGCAACGAGCGCTCACGTAGCGCTGGCCTTTGCGATTGCAGTTGCTACAATCCCGCGACGACGAACGCAGCGGCGCGTTCGTGAAATTATGATTTTAATTCCTGGGGAGGAGACGCTGCAGCGGGGGGAACGCGAGCGCCCGGGACGGGAAGACCGGCCGGAGGGCCGGTCTTCCCGCCACCCTCCTCGCGACACCCGCACCGACGCTTCCCGAGCAGCCTGCCGAACCGCGTTGCAAGGAACCGTGCGTAACCGCTGAGCCACGAGGATTCCGAGTACCGGGCAACAACGGCCTGCGGCCCACACGGACCGCCCGGAGGCGGGAGTCTCCGAACCAAGCGAGTATCGGGGAGCGACTTCGGAGACCTCCCGCCGCAAGGGCGGTCACTGCTGGTATGGTATCTATGGAACTCCACAGCTAGCCTCGGGCGTGCCGGCGCGCCTGCCGACCATCAGCCCGCCTCGGGCGTGTAGCCGAGCACCGCCTTGATCTCGAGGAACGCGTCCAGCCCGAATTCACCCCACTCGCGGCCGTTGCCGGACTGCCGGTAACCGCCGAAAGGCGCATCCAGGCCCATCGGCGCACCGTTCAGGTGGACCATGCCGGCGCGTATGCGCCCGGCGACCTCGCGAACCTGCGCAGCGTCGCTCCCGGACACATAGGCTGCAAGGCCATAGGGCGTATCGTTGGCGATCTCGACCGCCTCGTCCTCGCTGTCGAAGGGAATGATCGCGAGCACCGGCCCGAAGATTTCCTCGCGCGCGATGCTCATGTCGTTACGCACGCCCGCGAACACGGTGGGGCGTACGTAGAAACCGCGCTCGAGACCTTTCGGTTTGCCCGTGCCACCGGTAACGAGGACCGCACCCTCGGCGATCCCGACGCCGATCAGGCGCTGGATCTTCTCCCACTGGACGCGGCTGATCACCGGCCCGAGATCGGTGTCCGGATCGCGCGGATCGCCCACCCGGAGCGCGGCGGCCGTCGCGCCGGCGACAGCGGCCGCGCGATCGTGCAACGCGCTCGGCACGAGCATGCGCGAGGGCGCGTTGCAGGACTGCCCGCTGTTGCTGAAGCACTCCCGCACCCCCTCCGCCACTGCCTGTTCGAGCACCTTCTCATCGAGTATCAGGTTCGGCGACTTGCCGCCGAGTTCCTGGTGGACGCGCTTGACGGATGCGGCGGCCGCCATGGCCACCGCCACGCCGCCGCGCGTCGACCCCGTGAACGAGACCATGTCCACTTCGGCATGCGAAGCCAGCGCCTGCCCGACCATGGGTCCCGCCCCGTTCACCAGGTTGAAGACGCCCGGCGGCACCCCGGCCTCGTGCAGCACCTCGGCAAACACGCGTGCGGAGAGCGGCGCGATCTCGCTCGGCTTGAGCACCATCGTGCATCCGGCGCCGAGCGCGGGGGCGACCTTGCAGGCGATCTGGTTGATCGGCCAGTTCCATGGCGTGATGAGCGCGCATACGCCGACCGCTTCGCGCATGAGCCTCATGCTGCCGCGGTCCTCGACGAACGGATAGCGCTCGAGGACATCGAGCATGGTCGCCATGTGGCCCACGCCGAGCCGTGTCTGCGAGCGTCGCGCGAAGGCGAGTGGCGCGCCGAGTTCCGTGCAGATCGCCTCTGCGACGTCGTCCTGCCGCCGGCGGTAACAGTCGATGATGCGGCCGAGCAGCGCGCGGCGATCGGCGACGCTGCTGCCGGCCCATGCCGGGAATGCGCGCCGCGCTGCGCTGACTGCGCGCTCGACGTCCGGGGGACCGCCGAGGCTGATGCGGGCCACGACTTCCTCCGTGGCCGGATTGACGACGGGAAAGTCCTCGCCCCCCAGCGGCTGCACCCAGGCGCCGTCGATGTAGAAGTGGCGGTAATCGCGCATCTGCCCTCCCCGCGCCGGTTCCGTCGGGATCAGGCGCCATTGTATCGTGGCCGGATGTCTGGTCCCGGCAACATCCGTTCGGCAAGACTGGCAGGGTATCGCCGGGTGATCGCCGTGTTCGCGCTGGCGGCCGTCGTAGCGGCGGCTTTCTGGCTCGATCTCGCCGGCTACCTCCGCCTCGAGTGGCTGCAGGCCTCGCTCCACCAGCTGCGAGGATTCGTGGCCGAGCGGCCGGTGACGGCGTCGTTGGGGTTCTTTTTTCTTTACATGACGCTTGCCGCGCTCAGCATACCGGGCGCGGCGCTCGTACTCACGCTGGCGGCCGGGGCGATCTTCGGGCTGATCTGGGGTTCGATCCTGGTGTCGTTTGCGAGCACGATCGGCGGCACCCTCGCCTGCGTTATTTCGCGCTACCTGCTGCGTGACCTCGCCGAGCGGAGGTTTCCCTACGCGGTCGAGCGGGTGAACCGGGGGCTGCGCATGTCCGGCGCCTATTACCTCTTCGGGCTGCGGCTGGTACCGGTGTTCCCGTTTTTCGTCGTCAACACGGTGATGGGTCTCACCCGGATGCCCCTGCTCACTTTCTACTGGGTGAGCCAGCTCGGGCTGTTGCCGGTCATCGTGATCTTCGTGAATGCGGGTACGCGGCTCGCCGAGATCCGGGATCTTCGCGGGATACTCGCGCCGGAGGTGCTGCTGTCGCTGGCTTTGCTGGGGGTTTTTCCACTCGTCGCGAGGAAACTCTGGACCATCCTCATCGGCAGACGTCGGGTCCGCGACTGAGCACCCGCGCGCTCCGCGCGACGCCGATCCCGTGGCCGGACAGCCCCGCGACGGCCGGTCCCCGAAGCCCGCACCGCACCATCGATCCGCCGCGCGAAACAAATTGTTACAGCCCCGGCTGCCGGCCCGTGGCAAGGTGCTGACTTAAATACAGCACAAACGGCTCCCCACCATGAGCGCCGTCGGCCAACCGGTGATCGAGATTCGCGGCCTCGCCCGCAGCTACCCGATGGGTGATTCGACCATACACGCCCTGCGCGGTGTCGACCTCACCATCGGCGGCGGCGAGTACCTTGCCATCATGGGTCCATCGGGCTCGGGCAAGTCGACCCTGATGAACATCATCGGCTGCCTCGATACGCCCGATGCCGGCGAATACCGCCTCGCAGGCCAGCAGGTATCTCGCCTGAAAGACGGCGAACTCGCCACGATCCGCAACCGGGAGATCGGCTTCGTGTTCCAGACCTTCAACCTGCTGCAACGCGCTACGGCCCTGCACAACGTGGAACTGCCGCTCATCTACGCGGGTACCCGACGTCGCGAACGCCAGGAGCGGGCCCGGCAGGCGCTGGCCGATGTCGGCCTCGCCGATCGCCTGCATCATCGGCCGGGGGAGCTCTCCGGCGGCCAGCGACAGCGCGTGGCCATTGCCCGCGCCCTGGTCAACCGTCCCAGCCTGCTGCTCGCCGATGAGCCTACCGGCAACCTCGATTCCGCGACCGCGGCAGAAATCCTCGACACCTTCGACCGGCTCCATGCAGCCGGCAACACCATCGTCCTCGTCACGCACGACGAGACGGTGGCCCGACGCGCGAAGCGCATCATCCGGCTCCGCGACGGAGCCATCGAAATGGACGAAGCCAATGCATGAGACGAACCGAAGGCTCCAGGCGTTTACCGCGGTTGCTGCCCTGGTCATCGGCGGATGTGCCGAGAAGGCGGCCGTACCGCAATTCGACACCGCCACGATCGGCAAGCGCGACATCTCGGTCGTCGTGGAGGCCGCCGGCACGATCGAACCCATCCTGACGGTGGAGATCAAGTCGAAGGCATCCGGCGAGGTGCTCAAGGCCGAGGGCCAGACCGGCGATACGGTCCAGGCCGGCACCCTGCTGGTGCAGATCGACAAGCGCAGCCCGCGCAACCTTGCCGCACAAGCCGAGGCGGAACTCGAGGCAGCGCTCTCCCGGCAGGCCATCGCGCGCGCGCAGAACGAGCGCGCCAGGACGCTGTTTGCCTCCCGGACCATCAACGAGGTCGATTACGAGAAGACCCAGCTCGAGTATGCAAACGCGAAGGCCGACGTCGTCCGCGCGCGGGTCGCCGTCGAGAATGCGCGCATTACCCTCGACGACACCGACGTGCGCGCGCCCATCACCGGCACCATCATCGAGAAGCTGGTGGAAACCGGCCAGGTGATCTCCTCGCCGATGATGGACTTCGGTGGCGGCACTTCGCTGCTCAAGATGGCCGATCTCGCGACCGTGCAGGTCCGCGCGCTGGTCGACGAAACCGATATCGGCAAGATCGGCCCCGGCAAGCCGGTGACCGTGAGCGTCGCGGCCTATCCGAACCAGCCCTTCCCCGGAGTGGTCCACAAGATCGAACCCCAGGCCCAGGCCGAGCAGAGCGTGACCACTTTCGCCGTACTGATCCGCCTGCCGAACCCGCAGGGACTGTTGCGCCCGGGGATGAACGCCGACGTGGAGATCCGGGTGGCCGAGCGCGCCGACGTGCTGACGGTGCCCAACGTGGCCCTGCGCACGCCGCGGGAAATCGCTACCGCGGCGGCGGCCGTCGGCCTGGACGAGGCGACGGTGCGCCAGCAGCTCGGCGAAGCGTCGCCGGAGCAGCAGGCTGCGGCCCCCACCAGTGACGCCGAGCTCGCCTACGGCGGCCGCTACTGGGCGTTCGTCGAACGGGAGGGTCGCCCCGTCGCCGTCAGCATCACCACCGGCATAACGGACATGGAGGTCAGCGAAGTAAGCGGCGGGTTGCAGGAAGGGGACACCGTGATCCTGCTGCCGAGCACGGGACTCCTCGAAGCGCGGGCCCGCGGCCAGGAGATGATGCGCCGGTTCAGCGTCATGCCCGGCGCCGGGAACAAGACGGGTGAATCCCGCCGGGAAAGCCGCAATGCTGATCGGTGAACTGATCGCCGTCGCCCTGCAATCGGTCCGGGCAAACCTCTTCCGCTCCATGCTCACCATGCTCGGCATCATCATCGGCGTAGCCTCGGTGATCGCCATGCTCGCGATCGGGGCTGGCGCCCGGGGTGCGGTGGACCAGCAGATCGAGGCGCTCGGCGCGGGACTTCTCAGCATCAGGCCGGGGCAGACGTTCCAGATGGGGGTGGCCAGGGCCGCGGAGACGCTGACCACGAGGGATGTCGCGGCGCTCGCCCGCGATGCCGAAACCATCGTCGCGCTGGTACCCGAGCGTTCCGGCATGGAGCAGGTGAAGCTCGGCAATCGCAACCGGAGCCTGCGCATCATCGGCACGACGGCCGCCTTTGCGGATGTGCACGACTATCGCATCGAAGCGGGCCAGATGTTCTCGGCGGCCGATGACAGCGCGAAGCGGGCGCTGGCGGTCCTCGGCGCAAAGATCCCGCCCATGCTCGGCGAGTCCGCGCGCTCGATCATCGGCCAGACCATTTACATACGAGGCCTCGCCTTCGAGGTCGTCGGGGTCTTCAGCGAAAAGGGAACCACGGGCTTTCGCAATGTCGACGAGCAGGTCTGGCTGCCGCTCAACACCGCCCGCGTGCGCCTGTTCGGCTCCGAAGGGCTCGACCTCATCAGCGCCCGGCCACAACGGGGCGTCGACATGCAGCGGGCCATCGTCGATATCGAGCGGATCCTGCGGCGCGAGCACGGCATCCTGCCGGGGCGGGACAATGACTTCAGCATCCAGGACCCGCGCGTGTTTCTCGATTTCCAGGAAACCGCCGCGAAGATATTTTCGTTCCTGCTCGCAAGCATCGCCAGCGTGAGCCTGGTGGTCGGCGGCATCGGCATCATGAACATCATGCTGGTGTCCGTGACGGAGCGCACCCGCGAGATCGGCATCCGCAAGGCCCTCGGCGCCACCCGGCGCAGCATCCTGGCGCAGTTCCTGGTCGAAGCGATGATGCTGTGCCTCATCGGCGGCGCGGTGGGCGTACTGCTCGGCGTGGGCGTCGCCCAACTCCTCAACGCGCTCGCCGGCTGGCGGGCCACGGTCTCCCCCGCGGCCATCGCGCTCGCCTTCGGCTTCAGCGCCTTCGTGGGGCTGTTCTTCGGCCTGTGGCCGGCACGCAAGGCGGCCCGCATGGATCCTATCGCGGCGCTGCGCTACGAGTGAAGGCGGACGCCGAGGGCGGGTTGCCGGGAATCGGCGAGTCCCGCTGGTCGTTCAGGTCACCGGCGCGCGTGTGGAGCCGCGCGCAGCAGGAGCGCAGCGCGGCGGAACCCGAGCGACCGCAGGGCAGGGACGCCCGCAGGGAGCGTCCCGACGGGAGCTGAACGAGCGGCGGGATCCCCCCCCAGCGGTTGCAGTGCGGATCTCTTCGCGCATGGCCCGGGCCGCAGGCGAAAGCAGCCGCCTGCCGCCCCCATGCCTCCCGATAAACCTTATATTGATGTCACGGAGCTCGTCGGCCAGCCATCCCGGGAGGTGCGGCATGTACATCAATTTCTGGTACCCGATGATTCGCAGCGAGGATCTCGGGCCCGACCGTCCCGAGCGGGCTACCTGCCTCGGCGTCGACTTCGTCGTGTTCCGCGATGAGGATGGCAGCGCGCGCGTGCTCAGCGATACCTGCGTGCATCGGGGCGGCTCGCTTTCGGGGCCGTGGGAGCTGCGTGGTCGCCCGCGCATCATCGATGGCTGCGTGGTGTGTCCCTATCACGGCTGGGAGTTCGGCGGTGACGGCGAGTGCCGGAACATCCCCTCGATCGGCTATGGCACCAGGCCTCCGGCCCGCGCCAAGGTCGATTCCTACCCGACCTTGGAGAAGTACGGCATCGTCTTCGCCTTCCTCGGCGACCTGCCGGAGCAAGAGCGTCCGCCGCTGATCGACGTGAAGGAATGGGACGATCCTCGATGGCGCGCCAACCCGGTGGTCGTTCTCGACGTGCCGTACTACTACGAGCGCTCCATCGAGAACGGACTCGACCCGGCCCACAACGAGTTCGTCCATCCGACCCACGGCCACATGGCCATCAACCGCGCGACCTACCGGGTCAACGACTACGAGGTCGCGGATTTTTCGCAGGGCTGGGGCCTGTGGTTCCAGCACCGTTTTGCCTCCCCCGGCCTGAAGCACCCGACCTGGAAGGGCACTGACGCCCCGCCCGGCGACGTCTATGCGGGCAGCGGCACGCATGGGCCGAACGCGATGTTCACGGAGATCAATCTCGGCCCGAATCTCTGCTTCCGCGGCTACTTCATCGAGCAGCCCGTGAGCGAGAACCGGACGCGCATTTTTTTCCTCAACCTGCGCAACTTCATGCTGGAGGCCGAGCATGACGGCCCCATCCACGCCCGCAACAAGGCCGTAGCCCGCCAGGACATCGAGATCCTGACCGACCTCTATCCGCTGCGCACGCCGGTCTCCAACACGAAGGAAGTGCTCACCCCCTCCGACAAGGCGGTCGTCGCCTACCGCGACTGGCTCGCCCGGTTCGACGACAGGGGCTGGCGCATCGACTGGAACGAATTCAGGGCCCGCAACGGCACCGGCGAGATCGCTTTCGCGATTCCCTCCCCCGGCCGGCGCAGTTCCGGCAACTGGGTCCTCGAAACCGTCCCGTTGCTCGGCAACCGCCAGGCCCGCAGCCGGGCCGGCGGGACCTGAAGGCGCGTGCAGGCAGTGCAGCAAGACGGCCGTCGATGACTGTCACGGCGGGACTGCGGCGGCGGTCATCACTCGGGCCGATAGCATTCCCCACGACGGCGGTTCATCGGCACCCGCGACCAAAAGACGCAGCGTCGGTAAGGGTTTTCCACGAGGTTTCGCCACGATCGAGGCTGCTATATAGCAGTCGTTCCCTCAACAAGAAGTCAGGCGGGAGGCGCCTATGTATATCAATTTCTGGTACCCGATGGTTCGCTCGGAGGATCTCGGGCCCGACAAGCCCGAGAAGGTGAAGTGTCTCGGCCTGAATTTCGTCGTGTTCCGCGACGTCGATGGAAACGCACGCACCCTGAGCGACACCTGCACGCATCGTGGCGGTTCGCTGTCCGGCCCGTGGGAGCTCGGTGAGCGCCCGCGTATCGTCAACGGCTGCGTGGTGTGCCCGTACCATGGCTGGGAGTTCGGCGGCGACGGCGAGTGCAAGAACATTCCCTCGATCGGCTACGGCACCAAGACCCCGGCCCGCGCCAAGGTCGATTCCTATCCGACGGTCGAGAAGTACGGCATCGTCTTCGCTTTCCTCGGCGACCTGCCGGAGAAAGAGCGGCCGCCGGTGATCGAAGTCAAGGAATGGGACGATCCGAAGTGGCGCGCCAACACCGTGCTGGTGCTCGACGTGCCGTACTACTACGAGCGCTCCATCGAGAACGGCATCGACCCGGCCCACAACGAGTTCGTCCACCCGACCCATGGTCACTCGGCGATCAACCGCGAGACCTACAAGGTCCGCGATCACGACGTGATCGATGGCGAGCAGGGCTGGGGCATGGTGTTCAAGCACCGCTATGCCGCCCCTGGCCTGAAGGGCGAGACCTGGAAAGGCGTGGAGGCCCCCCCGGCCGATATTTTTGCCGGCACCGAGACCTTCGGCCCCAACGCGATGATCACCGAGATCGAAGTGGCCCCGGGTCTCAAGTTCCGCCAGTACTTCATCGAGCAGCCGGTCGACGACAACCGCACGCGCATCTTCTTCGTCAACATGCGCAACTTCATGACCGAGCCCAAGAACGACGGCCCGATCCACGCACGCAACAAGGTCATCGCCCAGCAGGACATCGAAATCCTGAGCGATCTCTACCCGCTGCGCACGCCGATCTCCAACACCAAGGAAGTGTTGATGCCGGCGGACAAGGCAGTCGTCGCCTACCGCGATTGGCTCGCCAAGTTCGACGACAAGGGCTGGCGCATCGACTGGAACCAGTTCAAGGCCCGCAACTCGACCGGCGAAATCGCTTTCGCGATTCCCTCGCCGGGTCGCCGGTCCTCCGGCAACTGGGTCCTCGAGACCGTGCCCCTGCTGAAGAACCGCGAAGCCCGCGCCCACGCGAAGGCTTCCTGATCGCTTCTGCAGCGAACCGCGCTCTCGCGCAACCAGACGGGCGGCCCTCGGGCCGCCCGTTTTTTTTGGGTTCTTCTCCCATCGGCGGGGATGCCAGCTGGTGTGAGACTGACAGCGCTGCTGCGTGGGCTGGCGGTGGTGACCTCCCGCCGCAAGGGCGGTCACTGGCGTAGCGGTACTACG